>NZ_JAZARS010000001.1:0-250982 GCF_036233855.1 Gordonia sp. Z-3 | reverse complement strand
CCGGCTCAACCGCTGGTCGAGTAGCGACGTGCCAGCGCAGCGAGCCCGGCTCAACCGCTGGTCGAGTAGCGACGTGCCAGCGCAGCGAGCCCGGCTCAACCGCTGGTCGAGTAGCGACGTGCGAGCGCAGCGAGCCCGTCGCGTATCGAGACCGGACCCCCGTACACACAAGTGAACTACCCGAGGAATATCGGGTCGCGCCGCGGCCGTTGTCTTGGGTAGCATCAGAAATCGCGACTGGCGTAGCCGGGATCGACCGGCGTGGAGCGAACTGAGTCAGACATCGACCGCCTGGGTGTCTGCGACGGTGAACGCTGGAGGACAGTTGCCATGAATTCCCGCACGCAACCCGACATGAACGGCGCCCGCCATCGCGTCGTCATCATCGGATCCGGATTCGGCGGACTGACCGCCGCACGACAGTTGGCGAAGGCCGACGTCGACGTCACGGTGATCGCCCGCACCACCCATCACCTGTTCCAACCGCTGCTGTATCAGGTCGCCACCGGAGTCATCTCTGAGGGACAGATCGCTCCCCCGCTGCGAGTGATCCTGCGCAAGCAGGACAACGTGCGTGTGGTGCTCGGTGACGTGGAGTCCATCGATCTCGACGGTCGCACCATCACCAGCCGACTACTCGAGCGCGTCACCACCACGCCCTACGACAGCCTCATCGTGGCCGCGGGCGCCGATCAGTCCTACTTCGGCAACGACCGGTTCGCCGAGTTCGCCCCGGGTCTCAAGACCATCGACGACGCACTCGAGTTGCGTGGCCGCATTCTCGGCGCGTTCGAGCAGGCCGAACTGTCCACCGACCCCGAGGAGCGGGCGCGCCTGCTGACCTTCGTGGTGATCGGTGCCGGTGCCACCGGTGTGGAGATGGCCGGGCAGATCGCCGAGATGGCCAACCGCACACTGCGCGGCGCGTTCCGCAACATCGACTCGGCCGATGCGCGGGTGATCCTGCTCGACGCCGCGCCCACCGTGCTGCCGCCCTACGGCGGAAAGCTCAGCAAACGGGCCACGGACCGGTTGGCGCGCAACGGCGTCGACATCCAGCTGGGTGCGATGGTCGTCGACATGGACTACCACGGTCTGGTGGTCACCGACGCCGACGGCACGCGTCGGCGCATCGAGAGCCAATGCAAGGTGTGGTCGGCCGGTGTGGCGGCCAGCCCGCTGGGACGCCAGTTGGCCGAGCAGAGCGGCGTCGAACTCGATCGGGCCGGCCGGGTGAAGGTGGGCCCCGACCTGACGGTGCCCGACCATCCCGAGGTCTTCGTCGTCGGCGACATGATGGCCGTCGACGGCGTCCCGGGCATGGCGCAGGGCGCGATCCAGGGCGCGAAGTACGCGGCGTCGGCGATCAAGAATGGCCTCAAGGGGACATCACCCGAGGCGCGGAAACCGTTCTCGTACTGGGACAAGGGCTCGATGGCCACCATCGCCCGGTTCAGTGCGGTGGCGAAGATCCCCGTCCCGGGCACATCACGCCACATCGAGCTCGCGGGTTTCCTGGCCTGGATCGGATGGCTGGTGCTGCACCTGGTCTACCTCGTGGGCTTCCGCAATCGGTTCACCACACTCGTCGACTGGTTCTTCGCGTTCACCAGCCGCAGTCGTACGCAGCTGGCCGTCACCGAACAACAGGTATTCGCGCGCAACGCGATCGAGGAACTAGAGGAACGCACTCGGCTCGACGACGCCGCCTGAGCGTTCCTCGGTACACGTCATAGAGTTCTTCCCCCAGGTATCGTTTCGTCCCCCTCCTGCTAGTGGGGGACGAAATGATCTCTGGGGGAAGAACTCTTAGCTGGCGTCGCGCGTGCGTACCACCTTGCCCGCCTCGCGGGCCTTGTGCGCCCAGGTGTCGCGGGCGTCGGGCGGCAGTGCGATGAAGATCGCGTCGATCTCCGGGTCATCGATGAGGTCTTCGTAGATGCCGTAGCTGACCATGATGCCGAGCCGATCGGCGATCTCCCAGGCCACCGCCGTCGACGAACTCGCCACCACTTCGATGGGTCCGGTCAGCACGCCGGGTGTGCCGAGTTCGTGCACCAGATGATCGTCGCATTCGTCGGCGAGCAGTCCCCAGCGGAGCAGGTCCGGCTGCGATGAGCCCGACAGCGCGTCGTCGGGCGGGGCGGTCGTCGCGCGGACCATCAGTTCAGGCTCGAGCGACCGGGCGCCGTAGAAGCCGCACCCACCTGTGTCCGGGCGGTCCGGAGAATCCCCGACCAGCGACTTGACCGCGTCCACCGCCGCCGCGGCGAGGCCGGGTACGTTCTGGCGGATGGTGGTGAGATTGAGATGTCCGAGTACCGCGTGCGGCCCATCGTCGTAACCGACGACCGACATGTCGTCGGGCACCCGGATGCCACTGTGCCGCATGACGTCGATGAACCCGATCGCCATCCGGTCGTTGGCCAGGAAGACGGCAGTCGGCAGGTCGCCCTCGGCGAGGAGCCGTTCGGCGGCCAGCGCACCCGCTTCCTCGGTGTAATCACCCACCAGGGTTCGGCATTGGTCGCGGTAGCCGGCCGCCGCCATCGCCCCGAGATAGCCACGCAAGCGCTCTGACGCACACGGGTGGTCGCCACCTTCGACATGCGCGATCGAGGTGTGCCCGAGGTCGATGAGATGCTGCACCGCCAGCTGCGCACCGCGCCACTCGTCGGTTCCCACCGTGACCGCCCTCAGGTGGGGAAGTCGTTCGCCGAGGACCACGATCGGGACCTTCACGTCGAGCCGGTCGTCGTATTCCGCACCGATCACGATCACGGCCACACACCCCTGCTCGGCGAGATCGGCGACCGCGCGCGGTCGTCCACGCGACGATGTGTGCAGCCCGAGCGCAAGTTGGTATCCGGCCGCGTCGGCGGATGCGTACAGGCGGTCGACCAGATCCGCCTCGAACGGGCTCGTCGCCCCGAACACCACCCCGATCAGCCGCGACATCGCGTACCTCTTTCTGTTGTCACACAACGTGTGTCACACAACCTGTGTCGCACGACTCGCGTCACGACCTCGCGCCCCGCACCGGAACACTAGCCCACCACAAGACCCGCCCGGCCAAGAATCGGCCGAGCGTGCCTCGGGCGGATTCACCGGCTCAGCGCCGCAGCTCGTGGCTCAACGTGTCGAGCTCGTCTCCGCCGGCCATCTGCTGGGTCAACTCCTCGAGCGTGATCTCGTCGTAGGTGCAGTCCAGCTTCTGGCGCCCACGATTGAGCAGGACGAAGTGGTCGCCCACCATGTGCGCATGATGCGGGTTGTGTGTGATGAACACGACGCCGAAACCCTGATCCCGAGCGGCCGAGATGTAGCGCAGCACGGTGCCCGACTGCTTGACACCCAGCGCGGCGGTCGGCTCGTCGAGGATCAGCACCCGAGCTCCGAAGTAGATGGCCCGCGAAATGGCCACACACTGACGCTGACCACCCGAGAGCGAGCCGATGGGCGCATCCACATCGGGGAGGTCGATGCCCATCTTGTACAGCTCTTCCTTGGTCGTCGCCCGCATCGACTGGATGTCGAGCATCCGGAAGGGCCCCTTGCGGAGCTCTTGACCCAGGAAGAAGTTGCGCCACACCGGCATCAACCCGACCACCGCGAGATCCTGGTAGACGGTCGCGATGCCCTTGCCGAGCGCGTGCTTCGGCGATTCGAGGTGGGTTTGGGCACCGTCGATGAGCAGGTCGCCTTCGGTCTGCTGATGCAGCCCGGCCATGATCTTGATCAGGGTGGATTTACCTGCACCGTTGTCGCCGAGCACGCAGGTGACCTCGCCGGCGTGCACGCGCAGGTTGATGCCTTTGAGCGCGATGATCGCGCCGTAGGATTTGCCGACGTCCCGGAGCTCGATCAGCGGTACCTTGCCACCGCTGGAGTCCGACTCGGAACGGGTTTCGATGGCTGAGCTCATTGTGCGATCACCTCTTGGCCGCGTAGTTGCGGAAGCTGTTGTTGGCGATCACCGCGAAGAGCAGCATCGCACCCATGAAGAATTTGAACCAGTCGGGGTTCCATCCGGCGTAGACGATGCCCTGGTTGACCATGCCGAAGATGAAGGCGCCGATCGCCGCTCCGACCGCAGTGCCGTATCCGCCGGTGAGCAGGCAGCCACCCACGACGGCGGCGATGATGTAGAAGAACTCGTTGCCCACGCCCTGACCGGACTGCACCGTGTCGAAAGCGAACAGCAGGTGCATGCCGACGAACCAGGCACAGAAGCCGACGAACATGAACATACCGATCTTGACTCGGGTGACCGGCACACCGACGGCCCGCGCCGAGTCCTGGTTGCCGCCGACCGCGAAGACCCAGTTACCCACGCGGGTGCGCATCAGCACCCAGGTCGCGACGAGGGTGAACAGAATCCACCACACCACGGTCATCCGCACCGACACCCCGAAGAGCGTGAACGACGAGGCGAACACCTTGTGCGCGGAGTCGAATCCCTGCATGTCGGAGATCGACGGGGTGGCCACCTGGCCGGTCACCAGCTTGGTGACCGCCAGGTTGATACCGGTGAGCATCAGGAACGTCGACAGTGTGATCAGGAACGAGGGGATCCTCGTCTTCATGACCAGGAAGCCGTTGAAGAAGCCGACGGCCAACGCCAGGATCAGCGCGAGGAACGCTCCGAGCCACACATTGAGATGCAGGTTGTAGGCGAGCATCGATGCGGCCAGCGACGAGAACGTCACCGCGACACCGGTGGAGAGGTCGAACTCGCCACCGATCATTAACACCGCGACCCCGCAGGCCATGATGCCGATCGTCGAACTCGCGTACAGCACTGTCGCGAGTGCCTCCGGCGTTCGGAACGGCGGCGCCACGATGAGGAAGAAGATGAAGATGGCAATCGCACCGAACAGCGCGCCGATCTCCGGCCGCAGCAGCAGCCGCTGCAGGGGCTTCTGGCGTTTCACCCGTTCGTCGGTGACGGGTTTGTGCGTGGACAGGTCGAGATCTGCTTGAGTACTCATGGTTTCCCTCCAGCGGCCCGCGTCAGCGGGTGCCGTTCTCGGCGTATTCGGCCACGGCGTCGATGTTCGACTCGTCGATGAAGGCCGGTCCGGTCAGCACGGCCTCGCCGCCGCCGATGGTGTTCGCATTGGTGAGGTTGAGCCAGAGAGCGTCGACGGCCTCATAGCCCTGCACGTACGGCTGCTGATCCACCGCCCACTTGACCTCACCGTTCTGGATCAGCGGAACCAGCGCGGCGTTGGTGTCGAAGGTGACGATCTCGGCCTGTGAGCCGGCGTTGCCCTTGGATTGCACCGCGGTCTGCGCAATGGGCGCACCCAGGGTCACCACGGTGTCGATGGACGGATCCTGCTGCAGCTTCGCCGTCATCGTGGCCTCCACCGACGGCATGTCCTTGCTGTTCACGTTGAGGATCTCGAAGCCACCTCCGGTGAAGCCCTGACGCACACCGGCGCAGCGGGATTCGAGTGCGACCTGCCCCTGCTCCTGGATCACGCAGAGCACCTTCTTGCGACCCTCCTGGGTCAGACGTTCGCCGGCAGTGCGGCCGGCGAGGGTCTCGTCTTGGCCGAAGTACTGCTGCACGCCCATTTCCTTCCAGTTGTCGAAACCGGAATTGAAGGCGACGACCGGGATGCCGGCGTCGATCGCGCGTTGCACGGCCGGAGCCATCGCGTCGGGCTTGGCCAGGGTCAGCGCGATCCCGTCGACCTTGCTGTCGATGGCGGTCTGCACCAGGTTGGCCTGATTGGGCGCCTCCGGGTCCGACGAGTATTGCAAATTGACGTTGTCCTTCTGGGCGGCCATCTCGGCGCCCTTTCGGATCAGGTCCCAGAACGAGTCACCCGGCACCTCGTGGGTGATCATCGCGATCGTCAACTCCGGGGTGCCCGCGTTGCCGGTCCCGCCACCGTCGCCGCCGTCATCGTCAGGGGCACCACCCGTGCTGGAACAGCCGGCCACGATCAGCATCGCGGATGCGCATGCGGCGGCGATTGCGGCGAGCCGACGCGGCCGCCGGATCCGACGACGTTCAGTGGAGTGCATCGTTGTCTCTTCCCTTCGATCCGAGAGTGTCATCGGCGCCCTGGCTGTGGGTTCCCGGATCGGGAACCTGCCGGGATGTGCTGTTCGGGCGAACACTCTTGTGGACTAGATGTAATACCCGTCACACCGGCGATGTCAAGACTTTGTCCAGACATTCGGATCTAGGCGGTGGTAGGAACCGTGCGTAATGCTCGCTCACCGGCCGCCGTGGGCAGGCGCGCGGCCCCAACCACACAGACCGCCATCAGCAATCCGAGCAGCACGAAGGCCGCCGAGTAGGCGCCGGCGGGCAGCACATCGAGACCTGCGAACACCGAGATCGCCACGGCGGCAAGCGCAACCCCGAACGCGGCGCCGAGTTCCTGCACCGCGGCGTGCACCGCGTTCGCATCGCTGAGCTCCGCGGGCCCGACGTCGGCGAACGCCAGGGTGTTGTACGCGGAGAAGCCGATCGAGCGGAGCGCCCCGGAGATCACCAAGACCGTGCCGATCACCACCGCCGACGTGGTTGCGCTGAGCAATGCGAGAGCCCCGAAGGACACCACCGACGCCGTCAGGTCCGCCACCAGCACCCGTCGGATGCCCCAGCGCCGCATCAGCGGTGTGGTCAGCGGCTTGATGGCGACGTTGCCGACGAACAGCGCGGTCACCATCGCGCCCGCGGCCACCGCCGACCAGCCGAAGCGCAGCTGGAACAGCAACGGCAACAAGAACGGCACCGCGCTGATCCCGATGCGGTAGACCGTGCCGAACCCCACCACCGCGGCGAAGGAACGCACCTGCAGCACGTCGAGATTCAGCAACGGATGTGGGGCCGACCGCATCCGCCGCAGCGCCACCACGCCCAGGACCGACCCCGCGAGTACGCCGATGGCGACCACCCACCAGCGCGGATCGTCGGCAGTCAGTTCCTGCGCCGCGAACATCGCCGCGCCGACCGCCGCGGTGGTGCACAGCACCCCGAGCACATCGAGTCGGCGTCGTGCCGTGTCCGAGTCCGCGGGCCGACACCAGCAAAACGCGGCAATGATGCCGACCAGACCGATCGGCAGGTTGATCGCGAAGATGACCCGCCATGACGCATGCGTGACGATCGCACCGCCGATCAATGGTGCCACCACCGGCGCCACCAGGGCCGGCCACGTCAGGTAGGCGATCGCCCGCACCAGCTCACCGCGCGGCACCGTGCGCAGGACCGCCAGCCGACCGACCGGCACCATCATCGCGCCGCCGGCCGCCTGCAGCACCCGCATCGCCACCAGGGTCGTGAGATCCGGGGCCAGCGCAGCGCCCGCCGACGCGAGGGTGAACACCGCGACCGCGAGCAGGAACACGCGGCGCACACCGAACCGATCGGCAACCCACCCCGACAGCGGGATCAGCACCGCGAGGGTGATCAGGTAGGAGGTCGCGATCACCGTGGCATCGAGCGGACGCACTCCGAGATCGGCGGCGATGGCCGGCAGCGCGGTCGCGACGATGGTGGCGTCGAGGATCTCCATGAACATCGCCCCGGCCCCGAGCAGGGCGAGCGCATACGGGAAGTCCGCAGACACCCGGGCGGTGCCCGCCCGCCCGAGGAGACGCCGCACGCTCACCTCATCGACGCGGGAGCGACCCAGGTGCCCTCACGCACCGATGTGGTCATCGCATCGAGCACCTCCGCCGCGCGCACCGCATCGTCGATGGTGGCGCCGGCGTGCGTGGGATCGGCGATCGATCCACAGAATCGGGCCGCCTCGATCACCTTCAGGTCGTCATAGCTCATCGGATTGGCCGCGCCGGGCTGAAACGCCACGTAGTCGCCGCTACCGGGACCAACGAATCGCGTGGCCACCGACAGATCCTGATAGGTGTCGCCGGCACCGACCTCCAGTTCACCCATCCTCCGGTAGTCCCACCGCACGACCCCCTTGGTGCCGTGGATCTCGAACCCGTAGGAGTTCTGCGCACCGACGGACACCCGGCTGGCCTCGAGCACACATCGCGCACCGCCGGCCATGCGCAACTGCGCCGAGACATAGTCCTCGTTCTCTACCGGACCGCGCTCACCGCCGGAGGCGAGCTGGTGACCGGCCGTCGCTCCGGTCGGCTTGGGGCGCTCGGCGACAAAGATCGCGGTGTCGGCGACCAGCGACGCGATGTCGCCCAACAGGAACCACACCAGATCTGCGCCATGGGATGCGAGGTCGCCGAGCACCCCGTTACCGCCGCGATCGCGCTGAAAGCGCCAACTCAAAGCACCGTCGGGATGTGCGGCATAGTCACTGAACAACCTGAACCGGGCGTGGGTGACCTCACCGATCTCGCCGGCGGCCACCAGCTCACGCGCCGCCGCCACCGCCGGCACGTTGCGGTAGTTGAACCCGACGGCTGTTCGGATCCCGGCCGTCGCGGCCGCCGACGCCACCGCCCGCGCATCGGCGGCGGACAACCCGACCGGCTTCTCTATCCACAGGTGCTTGCCCGCCGCCGCGACGGCACAGCCGATATCGCGATGCAGGAAGTTGGGGGCGGTCACGCTGACCGCACCGATGGTCGGGTCCGCCACCACTTCACGCCAATCGGCCACCGTGGCCGGCACGTCGAACTGGACGGCGGCCGATGCCGCCCGATCGGTCACCTCGTCGGCGATGACCATCAGCCGCGGCACCGGCGTGAGGTCGGGATAGTGATGGCGGATACGCGCGTACGCCTGAGCGTGCGCCCGACCCATCCACCCGAACCCGATGATCCCGACCGGCAGGACGACGCCCGCCTCGTCGTGCACGTCGTTGCGTGCGGCCGCACCGGTAGCGGCACTGCCGGGGGTCTCCACGGTCATCTCATCAGCTCCATTTCGTCTCACCCGGGATTCCGGTTCGGGGTCTGTGATCTCTCCCACTTCACTATGCCAGGTAAGAATGTCAGGACAAAGTCTTGACTTTGTGGTGTGGCCTGACGCACAGTGGAAGCCAGTGGATACGAGAGCCCCGCTGTTGCACCGCCGGGCCCCACCTGTCCAACCACGAGCAGGGAGCAGTACGTGACCGCACAACAGCCCTCCGACTCGGCCCAGGCGCCGACGTTCGACGTTGTCGCCATCGGCCGCAGCGGCGTCGACATCTATCCGCAGCAGATCGGCGTGGGCCTCGAGGAGGTGAGCAGCTTCGGCAAGTTCCTCGGTGGCAGCGCCGCCAACGTCAGTGTGGCCGCCGCCCGCCTCGGACACAGCAGTGCGCTGATCTCCGGAGTCGGCGACGACCCGTTCGGCCGATTCGTCCGCGCCGAACTCGCACGTCTGGGCGTCGACAACCGCTTCGTCGGCGTCGACGACGAGTACGCCACGCCGGTCACCTTCTGCGAGATCTTCCCCCCGGACGACTTTCCGCTCTACTTCTACCGCAAACCGACCGCCCCGGACCTGCAGATCGAGGTCGCCGACATCGACACCGCGGCCGTGCACGATGCCCGGTTGTATTGGTCGACGGTCACCGGCCTGTCCGAGGAACCATCGCGCAGCGCGCATTTCGCGGCGTGGGAGGCTCGCGGGCGGCAGTCGCTGACCGTACTCGACCTCGACTACCGGCCGATGTTCTGGTCCTCGCCGGCATCGGCCACCGAGCAGGTACGCCGAGCCCTGTCGCACGTCACAGTGGCAGTCGGCAACCGCGAGGAATGTGAGGTCGCCGTCGGCGAGACCGATCCGCATGCGGCCGCCGACGCGCTGCTCGACCTGGGTGTCGAACTGGCCATTGTCAAACAAGGGCCCAAGGGTGTACTCGGCAAGACCCGCTCGGAGAGCATCGAGGTGGCACCGATTCCCGTCGACGTCGTCAACGGACTCGGCGCGGGCGACAGCTTCGGCGGCAGCCTCTGCCACGGGCTGCTCCAGGGGTGGCCACTGGAGAAGATCCTCCGTCACGCCAACGCCGCCGGGTCCATCGTCGCCGGCCGACTCGAGTGTTCGACCGCCATGCCCACCGCCGACGAGGTGGCCGCACTCGCCACAAACGCACAGGAGAAACTCAATGTCTGAGCTCGCCACCCAGGCGGACTTTCCCGCAACCACTTTGGACACAGCTGCGTTGGTCTCCCCGCTGTGCTCCACCTACGCCGAGGTCACCGCGATCCGGGCCACCCGACCGCAGGCGATCGCCGAGGCGTGGGCGCAGCGGCGCCCACGCCCGACGGTCACCGGTGACGACCGGTTGATGATCGTCGCCGCCGATCACCCGGCCCGCGGGGCGCTGTCGGTCGGGTCGAACCCGACAGCGATGAACAGCCGATCCGACCTGCTCGACCGGCTGCGGACCGCGTTGGCCAACCCGGGTGTCGACGGCGTCCTGGCCACCTCGGACATCCTCGAGGACCTGCTGCTGTTGGGCGCACTGGACAACAAGGTGGTGTTCAGTTCGATGAACCGCGGCGGGTTGGCCGGGGCGTCGTTCGAACTCGACGACCGGATGACCGCCGCCACCGCCAAGTGGACCATCGACGCGGGCCTCAACGGCGCGAAGATGCTCTGTCGGGTCGACCTCGGTGACCCGGGGACGCTCAACATGATGACCGCGTGTGCAGCAGCCGTCGACGAGCTCGCCGCCGGCGAATCGATCGCGATGCTCGAGCCGTTCCTGTCGTCTCGGATCGACGGCAGGGTTCGCAACGACCTGACCGCCGACGCGGTGATCAAGTCGATGCACATCATCCAGGGACTCGGGTCCACCTCGGCCTACACCTGGCTCAAGCTGCCGGTGGTCGACGAGATGGAACGCGTCATGGACGCCACCACGCTGCCGACCCTGCTGCTCGGCGGCGACCCGCAGACGGCGCCGGACGAAACCTTCGCGAGTTGGGAACGCGCACTGCGCATCCCATCGGTTCGCGGACTGATCGTGGGACGCACCCTGCTGTACCCGGCCGACGACGACGTGGCCACCGCGGTCGACACCGCAGTGAACCTCGTGAGCTGAGAGGAGACTCGCGTGAACTCGAAGTACTACATCCCCGCCGGCACCGGCACTGTGCCGCTGACCGTCGACATCACACCGGAGTCGGCCGGCTGGACCGAGTCGTCGTTGTTCGTGGTCGAGCTTGCTGCCGGTGAGTCGATCACACGGCGAACCGGCGATGACGAGATCATCGTCGTACCGCTCGCCGGGTCGGCGAGCGTGTCCTCGGGCGGCGTCACCTTCGACCTCGCGGGGCGCGCGAGCGTGTTCGACGGGCCCAGCGACTTCGCCTACGTGGGACGCGACTCCGAGTTCACCGTGACCAGTGCAGCGGGCGGACGGTTCGCGCTGTGCGGCGCACGGGCGAAGGCCCGTCTGCCGTTCCGTTACGTACCGGCCGCCGACGTTCCCATCGAGTTGCGCGGAGCCGGCAACTGCAGCCGTCAGGTACACAACTTCGGCACCGCCGGCGTCTTCGAGGCCGACTCGATCATCGCGTGCGAGGTCATCACACCGGGCGGGAACTGGTCGAGTTATCCCGCGCACAAACACGACGAGAACTCCGAGAACGAGTCACAACTCGAGGAGATCTACTATTTCGAGCTCGATCAGGGCGCCGACGGCTCACCGGGATTCGGCTATCACCGGGTCTACGGCACGCCCGAACGTCCGATCGAGGTGCTCGAAGAGGTCCGCAGCGGCGATGTCGTCCTGGTGCCGCACGGCTACCACGGGCCGTCGATCGCGGCACCGGGCTACCACATGTACTACCTCAACGTGATGGCCGGGCCCGGCGACGAGCGCGCCTGGAAGATCTGTGACGACCCAGCCCACACGTGGCTACGCGGCAGCTGGGAACACCAGGACGTCGATCCCCGACTACCCCTGCACGAGAAGCGGACACGCTGATGGATCTCGATACGCCACTCGCACGCTCGCGGCTACTCGATCAGCAGAACGGCACACCACTCGCGATCCTCACGACGCTGATCGAGTAGTCCGAGGCGCTAGCCGAGGGCGTATCGAGATCCGTGGATCGAGTAGTCCGAGGCGCTAGCCGAGGGCGTATCGAGATCCGTGGATCGAGTAGTCCGAGGCGCTAGCCGAGGGCGTATCGAGATCACCACCCCAACCACCCACCGACCAGAAAGAAGCCATCGTGGCACCGATCAACTCCGGACGCGCCGGCGGCGTCACCGGCCTCCGCACCCCCCACGGTGAATCGACCGTCCGCCTCACCGTCGCCCAGGCGACCGTGCGATTCCTCGCCAACCAGTACGTCGAGCGCGACGGCGAGCGGAGCAAGTTCTTCGCCGGATGCTTCGGCATCTTCGGTCACGGCAATGTCGCCGGTCTCGGCCAGGCGTTGCTGCAGAACGAGATCGACGACGTGAACAGTGGTCGGGAGCTGTCCCTGAAGTATGTCCTCGGACGCAACGAGCAGGCGATGGTGCACTCCGCCGTCGGCTATGCCCGCATGAAGGACCGGCTGCAGGCGTGGGCGGTGACCGCATCCGTCGGTCCCGGTGCGACCAACATGCTGACCGGCGCGGCGCTGGCCACCATCAACCGGTTGCCGGTTCTGCTCTTGCCGGCCGACACCTTCGCCACCCGCGCCACCTCGCCGGTGCTGCAGGAACTCGAACTGCCCTCATCGGGTGACGTCACCGTCAACGACGCGTTCAAACCGGTCTCGCGCTACTTCGACCGGGTGTGGCGGCCCGAACAGTTGCCGGGTGCCCTGCTCGGCGCGATGCGCGTGCTCACCGATCCGGTGGAAACCGGCGCCGCCACCGTCGCGATCCCCCAGGACGTCCAGGCCGAGGCCTTCGACTTCCCGGAATCCCTGTTCGCCGAACGCACCTGGCACGTCGCCCGCCCGCTCCCGGAGCGCCACGTGATCGCCGAGGCCGCCGAGATCATCGCCTCGGCACAGCGTCCGCTCATCGTTGCCGGCGGTGGTGTCATCTACAGCCACGCCACCGACGCCTTGGCCCGCTTGTGTGAACGGACCGGCATTCCGGTGGGGCAGAGTCAGGCGGGCAAGGGCTCGCTGCCCTATGATCACCCACAGTCCGTCGGCGCCATCGGCTCGACCGGTACCACCGCTGCCAACGCGCTGGCCGCCGACGCCGATGTGGTGATCGGTATCGGCACCCGCTACAGCGATTTCACCACCGCATCGCGCACCGCGTTCACCGGCGACGGTGTGCGTTTCGTGAACATCAATGTGGCGTCCCTGGATTCGGTAAAGCACAGCGGCTACAGCGTGGTCGCCGATGCACGCGAATCCATCGAGGCCCTCGACGAGTTGCTCTCCGAGTACGCAGTCGACCCCACCTACCGGGAGCGGGTCACCGCACTCGCGCAGGAGTGGGACGACATCGTCGAGCAGGCCTACTCCCCGACCTCGGTCGGCACCAACATCGCCACCGGCGACGAGGCGCTGACCCAGGGTGCGGTCATCGGGCTGGTGAACGAAACCTCCGATCCACGCGATGTCGTCGTCTGCGCGGCGGGCTCCATGCCCGGTGACCTGCACAAGCTCTGGCGAACCCGCGACGCCAAGGGTTACCACGTCGAATACGGCTACTCCTGCATGGGATACGAGGTGGCCGGCGGCCTCGGCGTCAAGATGGCCTGCCCCGACCGCGACGTGTTCGTCATGGTCGGCGACGGCTCTTACCTGATGATGGCCACCGAACTCGTCACGGCGGTCCAGGAGAATCTGAAGGTGATCGTGGTGCTGGTGCAGAACCACGGGTTCGCCTCGATCGGCTCCCTCTCGGAGTCGCTGGGTTCGCAACGGTTCGGCACCAACTACCGCTACCGCGGCGACAACGGGCGACTCGAGGGCGCGACCCTGCCAGTGGACCTCGCCGCCAACGCCGCCTCGCTCGGTGCCGATGTCATCCGGGCCACCACGGCCGCGGAGTTCACCGACGCCATCAAGGCCGCCAAGGCCGCCGAGCGCACCACCGTCATCCATGTGGAGACCGACCCGCTGATCGGCGCCCCGGACAGCCAATCCTGGTGGGACGTACCCGTGTCGGAGACCTCCACACTCGAGTCCACCCAGCAGGCCTACGACGTGTATGCGCAGTGGAAGGCCGTGCAGCGGCCATACCTGAACCCGACCGACCCGAACTCGACCGACCTGACCACGGGAGGAAATCAATGACCACCGACCTGCGCATCGCCGTCCTCGGCGTCGGCATGATGGGCGCCGACCACGTCGCCCGCATCACCGAGCGCACCAAGGGCGCCACCGTCACGGTGCTCAACGACTACCTTCCGGAAAAGGCCGAGGAACTGGCCGCCACCATCCCGGGCTGCCGAGCGATCAACGATCCGCTCGACGCCATCGCCGATCCGGACGTCGACGCGGTCATCCTCGCCACCCCCGGCCCGACCCACGAGAAGCAGCTGCTCGCCTGTCTCGAGGCCGGCAAGCCGGTGATGTGCGAGAAGCCGCTCACCACCGATGTCGCCACGTCCTTGGAGATCGTGAAGCGCGAAGCCGAGTTGGGCCGCAAGCTCATTCAGGTCGGTTTCATGCGCCGTTTCGATCACGAGTACGAGCAGCTCAAGGGACTCATCGACGACGGCACCTTCGGGCAGCCGTTGTTGGCGCACTTCGTGCATCGCAATCCCGCGGTGCCGCCGAACTTCGACAGCGCGATGATCGTCAAGGACTCCCTCGTGCATGAGGTCGACGCGACACGGTTCTTCTTCGACGAGGAGATCACCTCGGTGCAGATCATCGCACCCGGTTCGAATCCGAACGCTCCCGAAGGCCTCAAGGATCCGCAGATCGCCATCTTCACCACCGAATCCGGCCGGCATGTCGACGTCGAGTGCTTCGTGACCACCGGTGTCGCCTATGAGGTACGCACCGAGTTGGTGGGCGAGCTGGGCTCGGCATTCATCGGCCTCGACCAAGGTCTGATCCGCAAGCAGCGCAACCCCGTTCAATCCGACACGGGCGACGGCCGCAAGATCGCGGGGATCTCGACCGGGGACATCACGCCGTCATTCGTCGAGCGATTCGGCGTCGCCTACGACGTCGAGATCCAGCGCTGGGTCAACGCGGTCCGCCGTGGCGACAACGTCGATGGCCCGGGCGCATGGGACGGGTACGCCGCCGCCGCGGTGTGCGCGGCCGGGGTCAAGGCACTCGAGACCGGGCAGCCCCAAACCGTCGAGATGGTTTCGCGCGCATCCATTCCCGGCGCCTAGGCGCAGTCGATCCACCCGTCCGAATCCTGCCGACACGCACCGAGCCGACACCAATCCGCTGGTCGAGTAGTTCCGAGCCGCTAGGCGAGGAGCGTATCGAGACCGAACCCGGCGACGTCTCGATACGCCCTCACTCTGTTCGCGGCTACTCGACCGGCGCACACATCCATCCAGGAGAATCACCATGACCACCACCATCACCCACTGGGTCAACAACAAGGCCTACCCTGGCACGTCGAGCAACACGGCGCCGGTGACCAATCCCGCGACCGGCGCTGTCACCGGCGAAGTCGCGCTGGCCAACGTCGAGGACGCCCGCGCAGTCATCGACGCCGCCACCGCTTCCTTCCCGGCCTGGCGTGACACCAGCCTGGCCAAGCGCACGGCCATCCTGTTCCGCTTCCGCGAACTGCTCGAGGCCCGCAAACCCGAACTGGCCGCGATCATCACCGCCGAACACGGCAAGGTCCTCTCCGACGCGCTCGGCGAGATCAGCCGCGGCCAGGAAGTCGCCGAGTTCGCCTGCGGTATACCGCATCTGCTCAAGGGCGGCTACACCGAGAACGCCTCGACCAAGGTCGACGTGCACTCGGTGCGCCAACCGCTGGGGCCTGTCGGCATCATCAGTCCGTTCAACTTCCCGGCGATGGTGCCGATGTGGTTCTTCCCGGTGGCCATCGCCGCCGGCAACACCGTGGTGCTCAAACCGTCGGAGAAGGACCCCACTGCCGCGATCTGGCTCGCCGAACTCTGGAAAGAGGCCGGTCTACCCGACGGCGTGTTCAACGTCTTGCAGGGCGACAAGACCGCGGTCGACGAACTGCTCACCAACAAGGCGATCAAGTCGATCAGCTTTGTCGGGTCCACCCCGATCGCCGAGTACGTCTACTCCACCGGCACCGCGGCCGGCAAGCGCGTGCAGGCTCTCGGCGGAGCCAAGAACCACGCCATCATCCTGCCCGACGCCGACCTCGACCTCGCGGCCGACGCCATGGTCAATGCCGGTTTCGGCTCCGCCGGTGAACGCTGCATGGCGATCTCGGTGGCCGTGGCCGTCGGCGACGTCGCCGATGACCTCGTCGACAAGATCGCCGAACGTGCCAAGACCATCAAGACCGGCGACGGCACCCGCAACTCCGACATGGGCCCGCTGGTCACGAAGGTTCACCGGGACAAGGTCGCCTCCTATGTCGACGCCGGCGAACAAGCCGGCGCCACCGTCGTCCTTGACGGCCGCACCGTAGATCCCGACGGTGCAGCCGACGGCTTCTGGTTGGGGCCGACCCTATTCGACAACGTCACCCCCGACATGAGCATCTACACCGACGAGATCTTCGGACCTGTTCTGTCGGTGGTGCGCGTCGACTCCTACGACGAGGCGTTGGAGTTGATCAACTCCAACCCGTACGGCAATGGCACCGCCATCTTCACCAACGATGGTGGCGCTGCCCGACGCTTCCAGAACGAGGTCGAGGTCGGCATGGTCGGCATCAACGTGCCCATCCCGGTCCCGATGGCCTACTACAGCTTCGGCGGGTGGAAGGCGTCGCTCTTCGGCGACACCCACGCCCACGGCACCGAAGGCGTCCACTTCTTCACCCGAGCCAAGGCCATCACCACCCGTTGGCTCGACCCGAGTCACGGTGGACTGAATCTCGGCTTCCCCCAGAATGCCTGAGGCACAGTACGACTGATACGGCCCGCAGCCGACGTTGCCGTGTGACTCACCCCCTCGTGAGTCACACGGCAACTGGGCGTTGACGACCTGTCAAAGTCGGACGGTGTCACCCGTTTCGGAGCTGCGGCGCGCGGCGTCGAGTACGTCGAGCACGGCAATCCCCTCCGACGCCGGTACCGGCTGCGGACCTCTGCCGTCAACGGCGGCGGCGAACTGCCGGTAGTACTCGTCGTAGCGACCCTGTGCCGACGGAATCGTCATCGACCCCTTTGCCGTCGACAGCACGCCGAGGCGATCCTGGCGTTCGTAGCCCCAGGAGTCCAGGTTGTCGGCCGGCCGCAGACCTTGCTTGATCTGATCGGTCTGCACATCTGTGCCGTCGCTGACGTAGCTCCCCGCAGACCCGTAGATACGCCACTGACGTGCCGCCACGTGATTGATCTTGCTGGCACTCACCGTCGAGTGAACACCGCTCAGATGGTTCAACGAGACCGCGAATCCGCAGTCGGTACGACCCTCGGGCTGATCCACGACATCCAGATGCCCGTACACCGTGGCCGCAGGACCGAACAACGTCAGCATCTGGTCGACGAGGTGCGCACCGAGGTCGCGAAGCAGTCCCCCACTCGGGCCGGCATCGAGACTTCCGGGTTCGTCGAGATCGAACCGCGACTCGCAGCGCCAGATATCCCCCAGGCTCGGTAGCACTTCGGCGACTGTCGCGATGTCGGTGTCCCAGCGGCGGTTGTGGAAGACGCTGAGCAGGACGCCCGCCGACTCGGCTGCCGTCGCCAGTTCGCGCCCACTTGCGGCATTTGGCGCGAAGGGTTTGTCCGCGATGACGTGCACTCCTCGGGCCACCGCCTCGAGCACCAGATCGCGGCGGGTGTCCGGAGGCGTGGTGATGGTGACCGCGTCGACCCCGGAATCGAGCAAAGCCGAGAGCGAATCGAAGGTCGGGACACCCGGCAGATCCCCACTGACCTCGCGGCGCCGTTCGGGGCTGCGCGTGACCACACCTGCCAGTTCAATCTCGGGCACCGCCGCGATATATGGCGCGTGAAACAGTCGTCCACCCGCTCCGTAGCCCACCAATCCCAGCTTCATTCGACCCTCCATCATGTCCGGACAAATATCGGGGCTAACCGTATCTATCCTGCACCATGAGGATCAATACCTTCATCAACGGAAAACCTTTGACTGTTTGTTAGGACATAGTCGAGATATGGGTTACGATCGCTTGTGACCGCCATCACGAGCGCCGGTCGACTGTAACGCAATAGAGGAGCCCCCCATGTCCACCACCGACAGTTCGGACCTGGTCAACGAGCGAAAAGCCCTGCCACCGCTGGGCACCGGCGCCTTCCGCAGGCGCCTGCACGCAGTGGCACTGATCGCGACCCTCGGCGGTCTGCTGTTCGGCTACGACACCGGCGTCATCAATGGCGCACTCGAGCCGATGAAAGAAGATCTCGGACTCACCGCATTCACCGAGGGTGTGGTCACGAGCTCGTTGCTGTTCGCCGCGGCGTTCGGAGCCATGATCGGCGGCCGCCTCTCCGATGCATGGGGACGCCGTAAAGCCATCATGCTGCTCGCCGTTCTGTTCTTGATCGGCGCGTTGACCTGTGTCGTCGCCCCAGGCTTCGGGGTGATGGTATTCGGCCGTATCGTTTTGGGCTTGGCTGTCGGTGCGGCCTCAACGGTGGTGCCGGTCTACCTCGCCGAACTGGCACCCTACGAGATCCGCGGGTCACTTGCGGGCCGCAACGAGGTCATGATCGTCGTCGGCCAGCTCGCCGCTTTCGTCGTCAACGCGATCATCGGCAATATCTGGGGCGAGCACGACGGGGTCTGGCGCATCATGCTCGCGGTGGCCGCACTTCCCGCGATCTGCCTGATGGTCGGGATGATGCGGGTACCCGAGTCACCGCGATGGCTGATCGCCCAGGACCGCCGCGACGAGGCGCTGAAAGTTCTGTCGACCATCCGCACGCAACAGCGCGCACAGGCCGAGGTCGACATGATCAGCGAGATCCACGACATGGAGAAGGACCGTGTGCGCGGCAGCTGGTCCTCCATCCGGGACAGTCGCTGGGTGCGTCGCATCATCCTGGTCGGTATCGGACTGGGCGTGGCCCAACAGCTCACCGGCATCAACTCGATCATGTACTACGGCCAGTCGGTCCTGAAGGAAGCCGGGTTCGAGTCGAACGCGGCACTCATCGCCAACATCGCGCCCGGTGTCATCGCCGTGGCCGGTTCGATCACGGCACTCTGGCTGGCCCAGCACATGAACCGCCGGACCACATTGATCATCGGCTACAGCCTCACCACCGTCTGTCATTTCCTCATCGGTATCGCGTCGATCATGTTGCCCGTCGGCAACCCGTTGCGGCCCTATGTGATCCTGATTCTGGTTGTGCTGTTCGTGGGTTCGATGCAGACATTTCTGAATGTCGCCACTTGGGTCCTGCTGTCGGAAATCTTCCCGTTGCAGATCCGCGGTTTGGCCATCGGCATCTCGGTATTCTGCCTCTGGATGGCCAACGCCTTCCTGGGGTTGTTCTTCCCGACGCTGGTCGAAGCCATCGGCATCACCGGAACGTTCTTCATGTTCGGCGTCGTCGGCATTTTCGCGATCATCTTCGTCTACACCCAGGCTCCCGAAACCCGCGGGCGCACATTGGAAGAGGTGGAAGATGACGTGACCACCGGCGCAATCTACACCCACCACCTCCGGGCCAAGTCCGCTCCGCACAGCTGAGCCGGGCGAGCGTAGACCGCCGACGGGATGCCGGCGTACGGTGTCGCGTATCGCGCACCACAAGGGTTGCTGTGCAACCGATGTGGCCGTCGGGTACGCGACACCGTTGCGGCGCCGTTGTTTCACGCTATGGAGTTCTCAAGGGACGGTTGCGGTCCCGACCGGGGTCGGGTGCGTGGGAAGACGTGGCTGCGTGACCTACTCGCCGGTCAGCGTGGCTCAGGCGGCGGCGGGTAGGTTGTCGAGGTTGAGGGTGCGTCGGTTGTAGGCCGGTATCGGCCGACGTGTGGGGTCGACAGCGACGGGTGGGATGAGCCAGGGATGTCGGTCGTGACCCATGATCACCTCCCACCCGTTGTGGTGGATGTCGGCATGACACGACGGGCACAGCAGACAGCCGTTGTCCAACACCGTGATTCCACCATCAGCCCAATGCACGAGGTGATGGCCCTGGCAGCGGGAGGCCGCCACGCCGCATTTGATGCAACACTCGTCGCGTTTGTGGAGCGCTTTACGCAGATGGGCTGGGAACAGGCGTTTGTCTTTACTCATCTCCATCGGCACCGCCTCACCATCGACAATCGCGACCGTCGCGGTGGTGTCACAGGTCAGGGTGCGCAGCATGGCTTCGGAGATCGACCCCAGGAACGGCAGTTCGGCCAGATCAGGGGTATCGGCGGGCACCGACACCAGCATCTGGTGACGCGGTGCCGAGGCCGCATCACCGCTGCGGGCAGCGATATCCAGCAACGCTTCGAGGGCGTCGGCATGCCGGCGCTCGGTGGAACGCGCATCCGGTGAACCGTCAGGTTCAGGGCGCGGAGCCGCCAACTCTTCCATCGCAGCCGAGAATTTCTCGCCGACTTCGGTGTTGAGGTCGGCACGCACCTGCAGGCGTCCGTCACCGTCGACATCGTGGACGAGCGCGTTGAGGTTGCGGTCCTCGGATGCCGGTAACCCACCGGTGTCGGCGGCGGCCTGGTTGCCCAGACGACGCGCACGTTTACCGATGTCGGCGGGGGTGGCGCCGGAAAAGAATTGGGCGAGAAGTTCGGTCACGATGTTTAGACGCGCCACATCGTCGAGCGGTTCCGCCGATCTTTTCCCGACATGATCGACCCCTTTACCCACCGCATCCACATGTTCGGCAGAGATCGCCCCATCGGCGGCATGCGCGCCCAGAGTGGGCAGCTGCTCACGGGCTGCAGCGATACGGATCAGACGGGACGCCACCGCCGGGGCCAACCCCATCACGATCAACAACTCACTCAACTTGCGGCCGTGGTCACGGGCCACACCGAGTCGGTCCAGATGGCCGACCACCGTCGCGGCGTGATGGTCGATCAGATTACGCAACGTGACCAGAGCGGTCATCGCATCAAACGCTGCCCGACCCGACATATCGTCGCCCAAGTGCAGGTCACGAACAGAATCAGTGATGGTGGTGAGATCCCCCGAAGCTCCCATGACTCCACTATGGTCGAACACCAGTTCGATGTCAAGGAGTTTCTTGAAGATAGTGCAGAAGATTTTTCGAAGGATGCGCGGTGGGTGTTATAGGTGTTGCGGCGCTTCTGGTTTCGATACGCGGCGGGCTCGCAGGCTCGCACGCCGCTACTCAACCAGCGACGGGGGGCGGCGGTGCATGGGCAGCACGCCGCTACTCAACCAGCGACGGGGGGGCGGCGGTGCATGGGCAGCACGCCGCTACTCAACCACGGACGGGGGCGGCCGTGCATGGGCAGCACGCCGCTACTCAACCAGGTAGGAGGCGAGCTGGGAAACACGCCCGGCGTCTTCCGAACTGGGGTAAGCGAAACCTGATCCGGACCCCGCTCTCGACGCGTTCACGACGGCATTTGCGTGACGCTCCGCAGCGGGCGTGCCAACTCCAGCACGGTTTCCAACACCGACCGCGCGGCCTGCGACGGCACCCGAGTCGACGAGTGCGCGATGGCGATGTCCCACATCAGCGCGGTGTCCGAACACGGCAGTATCGCCGCACCGGACTGCATCCGGGCCACACTCAACGGAACGAGCGTCACGCCGAACCCCTTGACGGCCAGACTCATTCCGAAGAACTGATCGGCCACCTCGATCACGGTACGGCGGTTCGGGATCTCCCGATCGACGACGGCCCGAGTCCCCCATCCCGGCGGGTAGTCGATCATCCGTTCCTCGGCGAGATCGGCAGTGGTGAACGATCCTCGTTGCGCCAACCGATGATCGCCTGTACACACCAAGACCAACGGCTCCTGCGCCAGCCTGTGCACAGCCAACCCCGGAAGCCGATCGGGATACGAACCCAGAAAGGCCAGATCCAGGGTGCCGGCGCGTACGCCGACGATGTTGCCCGCGGTGCCGCGCGGGTTCTGCCGCATCGCGATGGTGATTCCGGGATGGCGACGGTGGATCTCGGCGAACGCCTCGGCCAAGTCGATCGCGACGACGTTGACGAGTGCACCCACGGCCACCTCACCGCGGATGTCACCACGCACACCGTCGACCGCGTCGAAGACATCAGCGCGTGCCCGCAATGCCGCGCGTGCCGGACCGACCACCGCCCGGCCCGTCTCGGTGAGCACCAGCACCGTCGGGGTCCGGTCGAAAAGCCGATCCCCCACCTCTCGCTCCAACTTCGCCACCCCGGTCGACACCGCCGACTGCACGACGTTGAGCGATCGGGCGGCCGCGGTGAACGTGCCCTGGTCGACGCACGCGAGGAAGTACTCCAGATGTCTCAGTTCCACTGATGAATCCTCCCGCGTCCATCTCGATTTGCGATGTATACATCAGAATCTATCGCTTTTCATGAGACCGGTGCCGCACGATGATGAAAACATGTCCGCGACCGCCACCACACCTGCAACCACTACGCGATTGAGCCGAATCGTGGTGTTCCTGTTCGCGGTTACCGCCGGGTCATCGGCCGGGTGTCTCTATTACCTGCAGCCACTGCTGCATGAGATCAGCATCGACCTGTCCGTCTCGACGGCCACCGCAGGTCTGGTCGTGGCCATCACCCAGATCGGTTACCTGATCGGTCTCGCCCTGGTGGTGCCGTTGGGTGACTTCGTCAATCGACGGCGATTGGTGACGGGTCTGCTCGCGGTCTCATCTCTGGCTCTCGTAGGTGCCGGCCTGATGCCCGGGTACGCGGGCCTGTTGGTGATGGTCTTCGTCGTCGGGGTGTCGGCGTCAGCGGCGCAGGTCGTGGTGCCGTGGGCGGCCGCCATCGCCGGACCGGGAGAACGTGGCACGGTCGTCGGTCACGTGATGAGTGGCCTGCTCATCGGCATCCTGCTGTCCCGCGTACTGAGCGGCATCGTCGCCGAGGTCGGCGGATGGCGAGCAATCCTGTTCGTCGCCGCGGTATTGCAGCTGACGATGGCCGCCGCGGTCGGATTCCGTGCACCGACTGGGCCCGCCGAGGCGACGGATACCTCGGCGCACTATCTGCAGGTGCTGCGCTCGATTCTCACCCTGGTGCGGCAGCAGGAAGTGCTTCGGCACCGAATGTTGCTGGGCGGTTTGAACATGGCCGCTTTCAGCGCGATGTGGACGGCCATCGCGTTCCTGCTCGCCAGCGGCGGCGCGTCGGGTTACAACTACTCGGAGGCCGTTATCGGACTGTTCGGTCTCGCCGGCGTCGCAGGTGCACTGGCCGCGCCGGTGGTGGGCACGATCGCCGATCGCGGCTACCTCCGGCACACCCAGTACGCCGTCTGGGCCGTGCAGATCCTGAGTTGGCTGCTGCTGTGGGCAGGTGGCCACAACGTGATCGTCCTCGTAATCGCGCTACTGGTGTTCGATTTCGGCGTACAAGGGGTGCAGTTGGCCAATCAGACAGGGGTGTACTCGCTCGACGACACTGCCCGGTCGCGGCTGACGACCGCCTACATGGTGTCCTACTTTGCCGGCGGCGTGATCGGGTCGTCGGTGGGTGCATGGGCCTATCAGGTCGGCGGATGGTCGCTCGTGTGCGAGCTCGGGATCGGCTCTGCGATCATCGGTTTCGTCGCCTGGACGGTGTACGCGCGGTCTGAGCGCAACCACCCGGTGCAAGGGGTGTCGGCGCATGCGCGGCTGCGGGGGTTGGCCTGCCGCTGATCGAGTAGCCACCGAGCCGCTAGGCGAGGCGGCGTATCGAGATCACCTACGCGACAGCTTGTTGCGCTTCAAATCAGCGATGGCGGACTTGAGCCCCCGGGTACGCGCCATACCGGCGAAGCGACGTTCGGACGCGGTTTCGGGGGCGTCGTCGGCGGTGTCGCGCAGGAATCGGTCGGGCAGCGCCAGTTTGTTGATCGTGCGCAACGTCTTCATGTACTGCACGAACAGCGACCCGGTGGTGTACGGCAGGTCGTACTTGTCGCACAAGGCACGCACGCGTTCGGCGATCTCGGCATAGCGGTTGCTGGGCAGGTCCGGATAGAGATGGTGCTCGATCTGGTAGCACAGGTTGCCGCTCATGAATGCCATCGCCGGTCCGGCGTTGAAGTTGGCGGTGCCGAGCATCTGCCGCAGGTACCACTGCCCCGGCGTCTCGTCGTCGAGCGATTCGGTGGTGAATTTCTCTGCGCCGTCCGGGAAATGGCCACAGAAGATCACCACATACGCCCACAGGTTGCGAATGACGTTCGCGCTGAGATTCGCGGTTAGCGTGTGCCGCGCATTCGGTCCGGTGAGTACCGGGAACAGGACATAGTCCTTGGCGACTTGCCGACCGATCTTCCGCAGGAACAACGTGATCTGCGGGATCGCCTCCTCCTTGGACTTCTTTCCCGCGATGACGTCCTTGAGCGCCAGATCGTGCAGCCCGATACCCCATTCGAAACTCAGCGCCAGCAACACGTTGAACAGCGGCTGGAAGGCGCGGCGCGGTTCCCAGGGCTCGTCCCGGGTGACCCGCAGGATCTTGTAGCCCACGTCGTCGTCCATGCCGACAACGTTGGTGTACTTGTGATGGATGTAGTTGTGCGAGTGCTTCCAGTGCGGGGACGCGCACACCATGTCCCACTCCCACGTGGCGGAGTGGACCTCGGGATCGTTCATCCAATCCCATTGCCCGTGCATCACATTGTGCCCGAGCTCCATGTTCTCGATGATCTTCGACAGGGCCAGCGACCCGGTGCCCAGCCACCACAGCGAACGCTTGTGGCTGCCGAACAATGCGACTCGCCCCACCACTTCGAGTGCTCGGTGCGCGACAATGGTGCGCCGCAGATAGCGGACATCGCGAAGCCCCCGATCGGCTTCGATCTCGCGTCGAAGCGCATCGAGTTCTGCGCCGAGCGCCTCGACGTCCGCGTCGGTCAGATGGGCATACTCATTGATGTCGGTGATGGCCATTGGTCCCCATTATGCCTGCGCAGCCGCGCCGACCGCACGCCCGACCCCACGCGGTCGGGCGCGTTGGGCTCACGCTGCCCGGCGTTGCGGGGTCGACGTCGCAACGCTCGACACCGAACGGTCGCGCCGCCGACCACGCTTGCGCAGTGCAGCGATGGCGGTGCGTAAACCGCTGCGACGTCCACTGACCGGATCGACCGTGCCCTGCAGGCGTGCACCATCGGCCAACTCTGCCTTGAAACGCCACTCGGACGCCGTCTCCGGCGCGTCATCGGCGGTTGCCGACAGATACTTGTTCGGCAACGACAGCTTGGCGATCGTCCGCCAGGCCTTCGCGTATTGCACGGGAAGTGAACCGGTGGTGTAGGGCAGATCGTATTTCGCACAGAGCGCCTGCACGCGCACCGAGATCTCCGGCAGTCGGTTGCTCGGCAGGTCGGGGAAGATGTGGTGTTCGATCTGGTAGGAGAGGTTGCCACTCATGAAGGCGAGCACCGGACCGGAGCGAAAGTTGGCGCTGCCCAACATCTGCCGCAGATACCACTCCGCCTGGGTTTCGCTGTCGACGTCCTGCTTGGTGAACTTCTCCGCACCATCGGGGAAATGGCCGCAGAAAATGACCGCGTTGGTCCAGACATTGCGGATCACGTTGGCCAGGGCATTCGCCGACGCCGCCTTGCCGAAGGCACGGGCGTAGCCGGTGCGATGTCCCGTCGCCGCGCTCACCATCGCCGGATACACGGCGTAGTCCTTGGCGATCTGCTTGCCGACCTTCTTGCCGACATCGGCGAGGTCACGCTGGAATTGTTCCTTGGCCTCGGGCGTCCGACGCTTCTTGCCCAGCTCGAGATGCTGCACGGCGACGCCCCACTCGAACAGCAGTGCGAGGATCGTGTTGTATGCGAGGTTGCCCAGGTAGAAGGGTCGCCACCGCTGATCGCGGGTGACGCGGAGCAGGCCGTAACCCACATCGTCGTCCATCCCGAGCACATTCGTGTACTTGTGATGGATGTAGTTGTGGGTGTGCTTCCAGTGCGCGGACGGGTCGGTGTTGTCCCACTCCCAGGTGGTCGAATGCACCTCCGGGTCGTTCATCCAGTCCCACTGACCGTGCATCACATTGTGGCCGAGTTCCATGTTCTCGACGATCTTCGCGACGCCGAGCGCACCTGCTCCCGCCCACCACATCGACCGCTTGGTGGAGCCGAAGATCAACGCGCGACCGGCGAGCTCCATGCCGCGTTGGAAGCGGATCGTGTTCCGGATGTAGCGCGCATCGCGCTCGCCGCGATCGGCCTCGATGTCGGCGCGGATGGCGTCGAGTTCGCGGCCGAGCGCTGCGACGTCGGCGTCGGTCAGATGGGCGTACTCGGGAATGTCGCTGATCGCCATGAGCCCTCCCGGGTGTAGTCGAAGACCTGTGTGGTTTGGCCGGAGCACCGACCTACCATTCCGTAACCTACGCAAGCGTAGGTTAGCCGGAGCCGACGTGTCCACCCCTTGCCGATGTCAGGGCTCGATTGTGACCGAGCGCACTCTGTGCGCGGTCAGGCGTCGTCGCGCAGCAGTTCGTAGCCGACGAGATCCTCGAGGCGCCCCGCGGAGCTGGCGGCGAGCGGTTGGGTGCCGAACTCGCGCAATCCGGCCCGCCGCGCCAACGCTTTACTGCCCTCATTGGAATCGGCGGCGAACATCGTCATCCGGCGAATGTCGAGGACATCGAAGCAATGGCGGACGGCCGCCGGAAACGTCTCGCCGAGGACTCCGCTGCCGCGGGCATCCGGATGGGTGTAGAAGCCGATCTCCGCCCCGGTGACAGGGCTGATCTCGAATATCGAGATGTCGCCCAGATAGTTGTCGGTCTCGAGGTCGGCAACCGCCCAGGTACAGGTCTCCCCGCGTGCGGCGGTCCACCACTTGCGGGTGCGCTCCGCGGCGGCATGCTCGATCAGCAGCGGGTCGGGGCGCCCGAACAGGTACTTGCGCGAGACCGGGTCATCGAGGGTCTGTCGAATCCGCTCGTCATCGGCCTCGGCGAGTGGACGTAGTCGGAACCGATCGGTTTCAAAAGTGGTTGCGCGCCAAGTTGATTTGGGCGCGAAGTCGTCGCCGGCACGCCACTTCGCACACCACGCGTCGACCACTTTGCTGTTCATCTCAAGCCAATCCGGGATCTTGGCGGTGAGTGTGAAACCGCAGCTGTGCGCCGTCCGGAGACTCGCGAGGTTCCCTTCCTCGGCCTGCCACCGCACCACCTCGATATCCCGGTGGGCGACGGCGTACTCGATCGCGAGGATGATCGCTCGACGGGCCAGCCCCCGACCGCGCGCATCCGGATGCAGGACGAAACCGATCTCGCTGATGCGACCGGAACCGGTCAGATCGACACTGCCGATGAATCGCCCCTCATACTCGATCGCCCAGGTCATCGCCTCGCCGGACTGCCATCCGGCCCGCGCCCCGGCAATATAGCGCTCGGCATCGGTGCGGCCGTAGGGCGAGGGCATCCTGGCCCACCGCATCGTCAGCGGGTCCGTCGCGTACTCCACGACCCGCTCCGCATCCGCGGACGAATGGGCCCGCAGCGTGACGACGTCGTCGGACAGGACCGGCACTTCCATGGTCTGGGTCAGCTCAGCGCGCACGCGGATCTCCTCCGTGGTCGACTACTGCCGTCCTGACGAGCCTAACGCCATCCGGGCGCGACGCCGAGTCGAAACCGAACTCGCCCGCAGGTCCGAACCGGCGCGTCTCACACGTCGAGCGTGCAGTCCCCGGCCGCGACGCTGACGCAGGTCTGGATCCGCTCACCTTCCACGTGTTCGACTCCGGACCGCAAGTCGCGGACACACCCTTGATCCAGCATGACCACGCAGCTCTGGCAGATCCCCATCCGGCAACCGAAAGGCATCAGCACCCCCGCCGATTCACCCGCCTCGAGCAGCGTCGTCGCGCCGTCGGCCTGCGCGACCGTACCCGACCGACCGAAGGTGACGTTTCCGCCCCGCGCGCCGACCGCGCCGCGTTCAAGCGCGAACCGCTCGATATGCAGTGCGTCATCGACGCCGGCATCGGCGAACATGGCCTGCACCGAGTCCAGGAACCCGGCCGGGCCGCACGCCCACGTCTGCCGCTCGCGCCAATCGGGCACCACCGTGGCCCATCGATCTCCGGTGAGTTGCCCGACGCTCCGCGTGTACTGCACATGCAGATCGATCAGGCCGTCGGCGGCGAGCCCGGCGAGTTCATCGGCGAACAGCAGATCGTCTTCGTGGGGCACCGAATGCACCAAGCAGATGTCGGCGCGCTGCCCGCGATGTCGGATGGTGCGCAGCATCGACATGATCGGGGTGATCCCGCTTCCGGCAGTGGCGAACAGGATCTTCGACGGCAACGGCTCGGGCAGCACGAACTCGCCACGGGGCGCCGCGAGTCGGACGACGGTACCCGGACGCAGACCGGTCACCAGGTGCGAGGACAGGAATCCCTCGGGCATGGCCTTGACCGTGATGGCGATGATCCGATCATCGCGACCGCCCGCGGTGACCGGGACCGACGTCAACGAGTAGGAGCGCCACGTCCAGCGCCCCTCCATGCCGACGCCGATGCCCACGTACTGTCCCGGCTGATAGTCGAAGGAGAACCCCCACCCCGGCCGGATGCGGATGGTGGCCGAATCCTCGGTCTCGGCGGTCACGGAGACGACCTTGCCGCGCAGTTCCCGAGCCGACCAGAGCGGATTCGCCAGATGCAAATAATCGTCGGGCAGCAGCGGCGTGGTGATCCTGGCGACCGCGGCGCGCGCCCACTGCGCAGCCCGGCTGCGTGCGGCGACCCCCGCCACCGGCTCTTCGAAACGCTCGCGCCAGCCCACCTGCGCACCACCTCACCCGTGACCGACGATCACGCTCGACACCCGACAACCTACGGTTGCGTAGGTTACGCGACCGTTGGCGGGCAGCCAACCGTCACAGCAGTTCGAGCAGGAACGGCAGCTCCTGAGTGGCATACCAGGCAAGGTCGAAGTCCTCCACGTCGCCGACCGCGAGCTCGGCGTCCTGGTCACCGAGGTCGGCGGCATCGATCACCACCGCCGCGGCCCGCACCTTGTCCTCGGCTTCGGCGACGTCGACGTGCACCGAGGCGATGTCACGCAGCGCCACCGGCCCGGAGATGCGAACGACCGCGTCGTCGAGTTCGGGATGCAACGTCACGTCGGCGACATCGGCAGCCACCACCACGCGACGCGGCGGAAGTCTCGGCGTGTCCCCCGGTTTCGTGGTGCGCTCGTCGGCTGTCAGGTCCGCATCGGCGGCGTCGTCGCCGGGTTCGGGAGCCTCGCCGGCGAGCAACCGCAGCGAGGCGCGCGCAGCCTCGCGCATCGCCACCTCGGCGAGTTCCTCGTCGTCACCGGATACGAACGCCTCGCGCAGGGTCGGGGTCAACGCGAAGCCGGTACCACCGACCGCGCGGAACTCGCCGACCTCGTTGAGCTCCATCAGCATCGCCAGTGTTGCCGGCAAGTACACCCTCATCCGCACCATCCCTCAACCACATCGGCACCCCGCTGTCAGATCAATCCAACACCCTATCGGCTCGTCGGCGCCGGCCCCGGTGGGCGGCCGACCCAGCGGATCACTTGGTGGCCAGGAGCTCCTCATATGCCTCGGTCACATAGTCGGTCATCGCCGGCAGATCGTTCATGACCCCGCGGTCGGCGATGAACGCGAACTCCAGGTTGTCGCGGTAGTCGGTGATGCTGATAGCCAGCGCCCGCTGGGCCATCAACGTGGGGATCATGTACATCTCCGACACCGGGCACCCGTCCACGAACTTGTCGGCGACCGGCGATGTCCCCATCCCGACCGGCACGTTGTAGGCGCGGCGGTTCAGGCTGCGGAAGGCGCGCGAACTCAGCTCGGGAAAGGGCACCACACCCAATTCGGACAGGATCGGTTGCGGACCCATCGACAACCGTCGCGACGACTGCGAGTACCGATTGGCCAGGCCCGCCACCTGCGCCAGTCGCACCGCCGGATTGTCCTCCCCGACGGGCAGGTCGGTGACGAAGCTCGGTTTGCCCACGGCGATCCAGCGTGCCTCCGAATCGAGACGTCGCTCCACCCCCGGGTCACGCGCCGACAGTGGGAGCACCACGCGGACGGTGTCGGCGACGTTCACCGACTCGTCGAAGGACAGCATCCACCGGCGCATCACACCCGAGATGATCGCCAACTCCACATCGTTGACTGTGCAGTCGTAGCGGTCGGCGATCTTGGCGCATCCGCGACGTGGAACCGACGCCACCGCGAAGATCCGGGTCGACGTGGTCGAGTTGTTGAGTGGGCTCGACGGAGCCGAGTCGGAGAGTTGCTGGACGATGCTGCCCATACGGCGCAACGCGTCCTCGGCAGTGGAGCGCACCTCGGCGACCACCGAGTTCCCGTGCATCAACGAGTCCAACAAATCGCCGGGCCGGGAGAACGCCTCGGCCACCGCACCCACCGCCAGCGACACCGAACCGGGCGGCGCTCCCGGCATCCACAGGTCTTCGGCGAGCGCTTCGACCTCCGGCTGTTCGTCGCAGATCGCCTCGCTGATCTCGAGCGCGGCCTCGTCATCGACCAGACATCGGTGGGTCTTGGTCAGAATTGCCTGTTGACCGTTTGGGAGTCCCTCGATCAGGTACATCTCCCAGAGCGGCCGGGTCCTATCGAGTGGTCGCGACATGACCCGCGCGATCAGATCCTGCAGCTGCGCGGTGTCCCCGGGGCGCGGCAGGCCGGAGCGGCGGATGTGGAAATTGATGTCGAAATCAGGGTCGTCGACCCACACGGGGCGGGCCAGCCCGAGGGTCACTTCGCGCACCACCTGCCGGTACCGGGGAATGGACTGCAACCGGTTCTCCACCAGCGCGACCAGGCTCGGGTAGTCGAGTGTCCGGGTGGTGGAGCCGCTGCGCGCAGATTTCTTCGCCGACCCGGATCTCGCGCCGTCACCTGACTGCTGTTCGGCCGCCGCAGTCGTGCCCGACTTCTCCGATTCGCCCGCGTCAACGATCAGCAGCGCTCCGAGGTGAGTCGTCGAACCCGTCTCGTCGAGGAAATAGAACATCGCTTCGCGCGGGGACAGCCGGTTGACCACGAGTGTGATCTTAGTGGTGCTGTCGGTGAGTTCGTCCGGACTGTGCTTGCTCGATCGGTGAGTCAGGTCGGGCAACGGACATCAGACCAGCGTGAAAGCAACCAGTTGCCAACGATATTCCGCGGCGCGGGTCAGCACCGGGTGTCGCGGGCCGGGCGTGGCGCGCACACGACACGGCAGCTGCTCGATGCGTGCGGCGAACGCCCGCACACGCATCCCGCGACGATAACTACCGAAGATCTCGGCGGTGCCGGGGCTGAGCATCTGCACGTGCACACGACGCAACGTGGCGGTGTCGCCTGCCACGCCACCGGGTGGTGTCAGGCGGATGAGCGCGGTGACCTGATCGATGAGATGCGCGGTTGCCAGCCCCTCGAGATGTGCCACGGTGCGCCGACGGTCGATGACCTCGAGGACCAGGGTGATGGTGCGGATGGCGTGTCGTCGGGCGTCGACTGTCGCCTTCGACAGTGCCCGACGCGGCCGGCGGGTCGGCTCATCGGGCACCGCGCCGGGCACCGTGGCGGGCGCGCTCGTGTCGGGAGCGCCGCCAGGGACCTCGTCGACGGGACGGGCCGGCGGCTCATAGGACGGTGCGGGTCGGATCAGGACTCGAGAGGGCTCCATATGAATCGGACGCATCAGCGTGCCCGCCGGTTCCGTTTCCACAGCAAATTTCTCGACAAATCCGCTGTCGCAGAACTCGCTGAAGCGTCAGCGACGCTTCTTCTTGGACTTCGGCGGCTTCTGCCGAGCGCCCTTGACGCTCTCTCGCGCGGCCGCGCGGCGTTCGCGACGCGTCGCCGAGACCAACACCGGATCGTCGAGCTCCTCCTCTGCGGAGTGCACTTCGGTTCCGCCACCCTCGGAGGGACCGGAGAATGTCATCGGCACCTCCGGCTGCTCCACGCCGACGGCGCGTAGCGCCGGAGGGACCTGCTTCTCGGGGGCTTCCGGCTCCTGCGTAGCGCTGCCGTTCGCGGCCGCGAAGTCGGCGACCTCGGGCGACGACAGGGTCGCCTGCGCGCCCGGCGCGGGGACTCGTGGCGGGGCCTGCTCGGTCTGCACCTGGACGTTGTAGAGGAAGCCCAGTGCCTCTTCCTTCAGACCGTCGAGCATCCCGTGGAACATGTCGAAACCCTCGCGCTGGTACTCCACCACCGGATCGCGCTGGGCCATCGACCGCAGATGGATACCCTCGCGCAGATAGTCCATCTCGTAGAGGTGGTCCTGCCACTTGCGGTCGAGCACGGTGAGCAGAATGGTGCGTTCGAGCTGACGCATCGCGCCTTCGCCGGCGATGGACTCGATTTCCTTCTCCCGGGCCTCGTAGGCGGCGCGTGCGTCGCCTACGAGTACGTCTTTGAGCTCCTCGGCGCTGATGTCGTCGCGTTCGCCGAATTCGTTCTCGCCGACGACCTCTTTGGGATCCAGCTGGATCGGGTACAGCGTCCGCAACGCCGTCCAGAGTTCGTCGAGGTCCCAATCCTCGGCGTACCCCTCGCCGGTCGCGCCTTCCACATACGCTCCGACGACGTCGTCGATCATCGTCTGGACCTGTTCACGGTGGTCTTCGCCCTCGAGGATGCGGCGGCGCTCGGAGTAGATCACCTTGCGCTGCTCGTTCATGACCTCGTCGTACTTGAGGACGTTCTTACGGACCTCGAAGTTCTGCTGTTCGACCTGGGTCTGCGCGCTCCGGATGGCCTTGGTGACCATCTTCGCCTCGATGGGCACGTCATCGGGCAGGTTGACGCGATTCATGATCGACTCGAGCGCGGCGCCGTTGAAGCGACGCATGAGTTCGTCACCGAGCGAGAGGTAGAAGCGCGACTCCCCTGGGTCACCTTGACGGCCGGATCGACCGCGCAACTGGTTGTCGATACGACGGGACTCGTGGCGTTCGGTGCCCAGCACGTACAGGCCACCGGCCGCGCGCACCGCCTCGGCTTCCTCGGCCGCGGCCGCCCGGGCGACCTCGATGGCCTCGGGCCATGCGGCCTCGTATTCGTCGGGTGTGTTCACCGGGTCGAGCCCGGCCTTGCGCAACCGGGTGTCGGCGATGATGTCCGGGTTGCCGCCCAGCACGACGTCGGTGCCACGACCGGCCATGTTGGTGGCCACGGTGACCGCACCGGTACGGCCGGCCTCCGCGATGATCTGGGCCTCTTGCTCGTGGAACTTGGCGTTGAGGACGTTGTGCGGGATTCCGCGCTTGGTGAGCTGGCGCGAGAGGTACTCCGAGCGTTCGACGCTGGTGGTACCGATCAGGACCGGCTGCCCCTTCTCGTGGCTCTCGGTGATGTCGTCGACGACGGCGTCGAACTTGGCCTCTTCGGTCTTGTAGATCAGATCGACCTGATCCTTGCGGATCATCGGCTTGTTGGTGGGGATCGGCAGCACGCCGAGCTTGTAGATCTGATCGAACTCGGCGGCCTCGGTCTCCGCGGTTCCCGTCATGCCGGCGAGCTTGTCGTACATGCGGAAGTAGTTCTGCAGGGTGATCGTGGCCAGCGTCTGGTTCTCGGCTTTGATCTCGACGCGTTCCTTGGCCTCGATCGCCTGATGCAAACCTTCGTTGAATCGCCGTCCGTCGAGCACCCGGCCGGTGAACTCATCGACGATGAGCACGTCACCGTTGCGGACGATGTAGTCCTTGTCGCGATGGAAGAGCTCTTTGACCTTGATGGCATTGTTCAGGTAGCTGACCAGTGGGGAGTTGGCCGCCTCATACAGGTTGTCGATGCCGAGTTGATCCTCGACGAACTCGACGCCTGCCTCGTGCACGCCGATGGTCTTCTTCTTGATGTCGACCTCGTAGTGCACATCCTTTTCCAGCAGCGGCGCGATCCGCGCGAACTCGACGTACCACTTGCTCGATCCCTCGGCGGGACCGGAGATGATCAGTGGGGTACGGGCCTCGTCGACCAGGATGGAGTCGACCTCGTCGACAATCGCGTAGTTGTGGCCGCGCTGCACCAGATCGGGCAGCGAGTGGGCCATGTTGTCGCGCAGGTAGTCGAAGCCGAACTCGTTGTTGGTGCCGTAGGTGATGTCGGCGGCATAGGCTGCGCGGCGCTGCTCGGAATTCATGCCGGTCAAGATCACCGCGGTGTCGAGACCGAGGAACCGGTGTACGCGGCCCATCCACTCGGCGTCGCGCTTGGCGAGGTAGTCGTTGACGGTGACCACATGCACACCGTCGCCCGATAGCGCGTTGAGGTAGGCCGGCAGCACACAGGTCAGCGTCTTGCCCTCACCGGTCTTCATCTCGGCGATATTGCCGTAGTGCAGGGCCGCGCCGCCCATGATCTGGACGTGGAAGTGCTTCTGTTCGAGCACTCGCCATGCCGCCTCACGCGCCACCGCGAACGCCTCGGGTAGCAACTCGTCGAGCGAGGCACCGTCGGAGATGCGCTCCTTGAACTCGTCGGTCTTGGCCCGCAGTTCGGCGTCGGTCAGTGCCTCGACCTCGTCGGAGAGAGCCTCGACGTGCGACGCGATCGCATCGAGACGCTTGACCATCCGGCCTTCACCGACGCGCAGCAGCTTGTTCAGCACCGTGGATCGAGTCCCTCACTCTTGTCGACAACACACGAAATCCGGCCTGCAACGCAGTACAGACCGGATTCCATGGTACTCAGGTCGCCTTAGTGCAACCTGATCGGTGTCGGGCTGATCGATGTCAGGCCAAACGGATCAGACCGTAGTCGAAGGCGTGGCGCCGATAAACGACCGACGGCCGGTCGGTTTCCTTGTCGTGGAACAGGAAGAAGTCGTGTCCGACGAGTTCCATTTCGTAGAGCGCGTCGTCCACCGACATGGGGACCGCCTCGTGCTCCTTGACGCGGACGACCTGACCTGGCTCATGGAGCTCGACACCGTCATCCCACTCCTGAGCGTTCGCATCGGCGCCGGCATCGGGTTGGGCAGTGAGCTGGCCATCACGAAGCGGGGGCGCGCCGATCTCGGTGGCCTCGGCCACCGACAGCGGACGGCGGTTGCCGTAGGACACCCGACGGCGGTCCTTCACCCGACGGAGCCGGGATTCCAGTTTGTCGAGCGCGGCCTCGAGGGCGGCGTAGAAATTCTCTCCACACGCCTGGGCGCGTGCCTTGGGGCCTTTGCCCACCGCGGTGATCTCGACCTGTTGGCAGACCTTGGACTGTCGCCGATTGCGTTCGTGGTTCAGTTCGACGTCGAAACGGAAGATGGACGGATCGAAACGTTCGAGTCGGGCGAGCTTGTCTCCCACATAGATTCGGTAATGGTCTGGGATCTCGACGTTGCGTCCACTGATGTCGACCTTGGCATTGGGTTCGGCGGGGTCGTCGGCGGCGACGGAGCCGGCAGGTCGGACGAAGGCAAAACTGGGATCGAAGGCCTCGTCTGAGGTCGGACGGGCCTGCTTGGAGTCCGGGGTTGATTCGGGGGCTCGTTCACCGACCTTCGACTCGCGATGGCCTTTGCGGTGGATGACTGTTGACATAAACAACTACCTCCTTGTGGTGGTTCCCACCCGAGGACCGCAGTGTCACGACGCGACCTGATCCGATCCACCGGCACAGGCGGCATGATGCCGCTGGTGGAGGACGCCGATCAGGATGTACCACTCGCGTTTCTGCCGCCGGGCGCAGAACCCACGGCAGGAGAGGCTGGACAGCGACGTCAGACTCGTTGTCGCGCTGACACCTTCGTCGTCGGTAGGGAATCGAGTCCATGCCAGCCGACGGCTGACACTCAGTGGCAGGGGCCTCACCTCCTCGTGAAAAGCGGTGGCTACCTGTTGTGCCTTCGACCGTAGCCGGAAGTTCGCCTACTGGCCACGTTTCCGGGCAACAGACGCGTGTCACGATTGTCCACCGGCGATTCGGTGCATCCCCAGATCTGTCGTCACCGCCTCGGCCGGCCCCGCGACGATCCACGACCCCGGTCATACTCGACCGATGACCCGATGGCGCCCCGGCCTGGCCGGCCATGCCGCCGACGTCGCGCGCGCCGGGGTCGATCTGATGATCCCGACACACTGCGGCGGGTGCGATCTCCCCGGCATCGCGTGGTGCGCGCAGTGCGCGGCGACCCTGGCCGACTCCCCGGTGCGGCTCGAGCCCCGGGTGAAGGTCGGCGTGCCGGCATGGGCCCTCGGGCGTTACCGCGGGCCACACCGGGCCGCCCTGATCGCGGTCAAGGAGCACGGTCGTCGTGATCTGGTCGAGGAGCTCGCCGATGCCTTGGCGCGGGGGCTGGTGACGCTCGCCCAGTGGGGTGAGATCCCGGACCGCCACACCTTGACCTTGGTTCCCGCGCCCACCCGCGCCGCGTCGGCACGACGTCGGGGTGGAGATCCGGTGACCGCTATCGCCCGAGCCGCCGCTGTGCGCCTCGGACCCCGGGTGCGGGTGGCGGAGTTGCTCGTGACGGCCTCGCGGGCGCGGGACTCGGCAGGCCTCGATGCACGTGGACGGGTGGCCAATCTCACCGGCGCCGTCCACATGCGGCGCCGGACGCGGACCCGGCCGCTGCCCGGCGGAACTCTGGTGCTCGTCGACGACATCCTCACCACCGGTGCCACCGCGGCCGAGGCGTCGCGGGTACTGTCCACCCACGGCCTGCGCCTCGCCACGGTCGTCGTGATCGCCGGCGCCTGACATGCTCCCTGGGCCGGGAGGTGTGTCAGGCGGGCCGGGTCATGGCAGGACCGGGATCACGTCCGGGGCCATCGCCGGTTCGACTTCCGTCCAGTACTGGTCGGGCTGCCCATTTGAGCTGCCCAGGCGCAGCACACCAAGGGTGTCCCCGACGTAGACGGTGGACTGGTCGGCGACGACGGCACGCACCGGCGGCGACAGGTTGCCCGACAGGAGTCCGACCGCGGGCGTGCCGTTGATCGACAGCTGGGCGACCGGGGACTCGACGGTGTCCCGGGCCACCATCAGGGTGGTGGGCGACGCCCAATCCAACGACACCGCCCGGTTACCGATGTTGTAGGCCGCGATTCGTGGGCTGGTCAGCGAGAGCCCGCCGTCGGCATTGGTGCTGACCACCGCGAAGACCACCTGGCCACCGACGATGAGCGCCACCCGCACCCCGTCGGGGGCCACCTGCAACTCGGTGATCGCCCCACGCGCCACCGTGGCGATGGCGTCGGCATTCACCGGGATGAGCCGTTCACTGTCGCCGGACTCGTCGCGCATCCATTGCACGGGTTGTCCGTCGACGACCGCCCAGACCGCGTTGGCGTCCTGCCCGAACGACGGCCGAGTGATCGAGACCCCGCTCGTCACGACCGCCGGATTCGCACCGTAAGGCCCGACGACCAGGTCGAATCGCCGTTCGGCGCGGGCGAGCACGGCCGCGTCGGTCTCGCCGTCGGCGGAGATCATCGCGGAGCGCACCGCGGTGCCCGAGCCGAGCGGGCCGTCGACGGGCACCGTGCCGGAGTCGGTGACCTTCAGCAATGCCCCCGACCGGATGATGTTGAGGCCGACATCGGTGGCAGGCACCGCGGTCGGGTCGAACGAGCGTACGTCGGTGGTCTGCCAGCCGGGCGCGCGCTCGGGGATCAGTGGACCGCCGTCGGCGTTGATCACGTACGGCCCGCCGATGTCGGCGGCGTCGAGGGTCCAGATGATCTGCGCCGCCAGCGCGGTACGGTCGCGGGTCGAACTGGAGCCGATACCGGTCAGTTCCACCCGCACGCCACCGTCGTTCAATGCGGTGACCGGCCCACGTAGTGCGGCACCGTTGGGGAAGCCGCTGTCGACGGCGTCTGCCAGGTCGGCAGCCGGCCCCGCGATCAGCCGGGTGAGCAGTTCGGTCGCCTCGGTGTCCTTGCCGGAGTAGAACCATCGTGGGTCCGCGACGAGGTGTTCGAGGCTGCGGTTGGTGAAGTACAGCGTGGCGCCGCGGTAGGCGGTCTCGAACTGGTTGCGGTCGAGCATCGTGCCGTTGGGCAGCGGACCGTCGATGCGCCATTGATCGCCGACGCGGGCCAGCGAGAGTGTGGTCTCGACCCGGCCTGTCGCCGGCAGCAGTTCCCCGTCGGTTTTCAGCGTGCCGACATTGTCGCCGATCAGACGCAACCGGACGGCGTCCTCACTGCGTTGGTCGACGAAGATGTTGATCTCGTCGATGATCAGCATGTCGCCTCGATCGTCCCACTGCTCCGACGAGGTGGTGGTGAGGAACTTGCGCGCAGCCTCGTGTCCGGAGTCCGGGTCGGCGGTGGCCTTGAGGAAGGCCCGCACCAGCGACTCCGGATCCATATCCGCCTGCGGGACCGGCACGGCATTGGTCGGCCCCTGGCGTTCGAACGCGGTGATCGGTTGAGGTGATGAACTGCTGGGGATCGATCCACAGGCACTCAGACCGCACAAGACTGCCAGCATCATCGCCAGCGTCGACACCGCACGATGCGCCGAGCCCCCGGCACCGGCCGGTGCGTGATCAACCGGCGCCATTGCCACCTCCCCCGTTGCTGCGCTGTGGCACGGTCGGGCCGTGTGGCCCCGATGGGTTCTGCGGCATAGATGTGCTTTGCGTTGCGGGTGGGTTCTGCGACGCGGGCGAGTTCTGCGGTGCTGATGCCGGGGTGTCGTCGGCACCCAACTCGGGCCCCGCGACCGGCTTCGGCGCGGTGCGCGCGGGTGACTGACGGCCCAGCCCCCCACCCACCGGTTTGAGCGGCAACGGGCTGCCGAGCACCTTGTGGCCCCGCACCAATGGCAGCGTCAGCCGGAAGCTGGCTCCGTTGCCGGGTTCTCCCCAGGCCTCCAGCCGGCCCTGGTGCAGGCGGGCGTCCTCGATGCTGATCGCCAGACCGAGCCCGGTGCCGCCGGAACGACGGAAGCGCGACGGGTCCGACCGCCAGAATCGGTTGAAGACGAGTTTTTCCTCCCCGGGCCGTAGTCCGATGCCGTGGTCTCGCACGGTGATGGCCACCGCGTCGCCGTCCGACCGCATCGTCAGCACCACAGGGCTGCGCTCACCGTGATCGATGGCATTGGCGAGCAGGTTCCGCAGGATCCGCTCGACGCGGCGGGGATCGATCTCGGCGATCACCGGTTCGGTCGGAAGGTCCAGCACCAACTCGGTTCCGGTCTCCTCTGCCAGGTGGCTGACCGTCGCGAGCGCACCGTCGATGGGGATCGCCATATCCATCCGCTCGGCGGCGAGTTCGGCCATACCGGCGTCGTGGCGCGAGATCTCGAGCAGCTCGTTGAGCAGCGTCTCGAAACGGTCGAGCTCCTTGTCGAGCAGCTCCACGGATCGTTTGCGCACCGGATCGAGTTCGTCGCGCCCCTCGTAGAGCACGTCACTGGCCATCCGCACCGTGGTCAGTGGAGTGCGCAGTTCGTGGCTGACGTCGGAGGTGAACTGTCGCTGCAGTCCACCGAACTCCTCGAGATGGGTGATCTGTTTCGACAGGCTCTCGGCCATATCGTTGAACGACATCGCCAGCCGCGCCATGTCATCCTCACCTCGAACCGGCATCCGCTCCTTGAGCCGGCCGTCGGCGAAGCGCACGGCGATGCGCGATGCGCTGCGCACCGGAAGCACCACCTGCCGCGACACGAGCCAGGCGATCGCGGCCAGCAGACCAAGCAACACGACGCCACCGGTGACCAGGGTGCCGCGCACCAGATCGACGGTGTTCTGTTCGCTGGTCAACGGGAACACGAGGTAGAGCTCGAGACCTGGCACCGATGCGTTGGTCGGTGTGCCGACGACGAGCGCGGGTTCCGACCCTCCGGACGCATTGGAGATCGAGGTGTATTGGTAGGCGACCTGCCCACCTTCGACCATGTCTCGCAGGTTGTCGGGGATCTCCGAGATCGGTCCGACGCCGCTGTCGCTCCCGTCGTCCTCGGTACCCGGCACCAGCAGCACCGTGTCGAAAGTGCCCACCGTTCCGGAGCTGTCGCTGGTGTCGACGTCACGGTCGGTGAGCAGCGATCGTGTCTGGCGCAGCCGATTCTGCACCGACATGTTGCCATCGCTGCTGGTCAGATCCCGTTCCACGGAGATCCGGGCGCGCTCGACCTCTTCGGTCGCCGCAGCGAGTTTCACATCGAGGAGCCGGTCGGTGATCTGACTGATCAGCACGAACACCAGGATGACGATCACAACGAACGACAGCACCAACGTCGAGACCACCACGCGCAGCTGGAGCGATCGCCGCCAGATCCTGCCGAAGGCACGACCGACGCTGCTCGCGACGCGGGTGACCCGCCCGAAGGTGCTGTTGACGCGACGTCGAGGACGGCCGATCACGGCGGGCCGGCCTTGTAGCCGACCCCCCTCACCGTCAACACGACCTCAGGATTTTCCGGGTCGGTCTCGACCTTGGCTCGGAGACGCTGGACATGCACGTTCACGAGTCTAGTGTCCGCGGGATGGCGGTAACCCCACACCTGCTCCAGCAGGACGTCACGGGTGAACACCTGACGCGGCTTACGTGCGAGTGCCACCAACAGATCGAACTCCAGCGGGGTCAGCGAGATCGGTACCCCATCCCGGGTGACCTTGTGCGCGGGGACGTCGATCTCGACAGGACCGATGGACAACAGCTCGGCCGGCTCCTCGTCGGTACGGCGCAGCCGGGCGCGCACCCGCGCGACGAGTTCCTTCGGCTTGAACGGCTTCACCATGTAGTCGTCTGCGCCGGATTCCAACCCGAGCACCACGTCGACGGTGTCAGATTTCGCCGTCAGCATGACGATGGGTACACCCGAATCGGCGCGCAGTACCCGGCACACGTCGATTCCGTTCATCCCCGGCAACATGAGGTCGAGCAACACCAAGTCGGGCCGGATCTCCCGAACCGCGGTCAAGGCCTGCGTCCCGTCACCGACGACAAACGGCTCGAAACCCTCGCCGCGCAGCACGATGGTGAGCATCTCAGCGAGTGCGGCGTCGTCGTCGACGACGAGGATGCGAGGCTTCATGCTCTCAATGGTGACACTTTCGTGACCCAACCGCGGAGATGACGCGCCGAACCGCACCGGTCCACCCATCCCTCCGGGACACTCCGGCGCCACACTCCTGCACGACGCACCGCCGCGCCTCGGCGGGTCGACCCACCCGCGGCCGTTACCATCGCGCTCGTGGGTCAACTCATTGCCGTCGAGGGACTCGACGGCGCCGGCAAGAACACCTTGGTCACCGAACTCGTCGACCGATGGCGCAGAGACGGACTCCGGGTCTGGACCGTGACGTTTCCGCGCTACGGAGAGTCTGTGACCGCAGATCTCGCCGCCGAGGCGCTGCACGGCCAACACGGCGACCTGCGCGAGAGTGTCTACGCGATGGCACTCATGTTCGCCCTCGATCGTGCCGACGCGGCCGACGAGATCCGCGCAGCCGTCGCCGCACACGACATCGTGCTCCTCGACCGGTACGTGGCGTCCAATGCCGCCTACAACGCCGCACGGCTGAGCCAGGACGCAGACGGCGAGATGGTCGAATGGGTCCGCGAGGTCGAGTTCCACCGATTTCGACTGCCGGTCCCCGACCACCATGTACTCCTCGGCGTGGCGCCCGAGGTAGCCCTCGACCGAGCGGCTCGTCGAGCCGCGACCGACGCCACCCGTCCCCGCGATCTCTACGAGCGGGACACCGACCTGCAACTTCGCGTGGATCACGTGTATCGGCAACTGGCCCAGTCGATGTGGATGTCACCGTGGTTGTCGACCGCGGACGGCGATCCGGCCGAACTCGCGCGACGTCTACTGGACGACTGAGCGCAATGCCCGCCGACGACGATTTCGATAGCCTGGGAGTTCCACCCCGCCGCGGGAAGGAGGGCGCATGACCCAACAGCCGCCGGATGGCCCGCAGCCGTTTCCGCCCGCACAGCACCCTCCGTACGGTCCCGCGCCGTGGCCGCCGCCCACCCACGGGCCGGGCGCAGGGCAGTTCGGCGGGTATCCGCCCACTCCGCAGCACGGCTGGGCGCCTGGGTATCGGCCGCCGTATCCTCCCCCACCGCCCCGCGGCCCGCGCGCCGGGATGATCGTCGGCGCGGTGCTCGGGGTCGTGACTATCGTCGTCATCATGGCCGCAGCGGTCGTGCTGACCGTCGCCACCGAGACCGACAACAGCTCCGCCGGCCGCGATCACCCCATCACACAAGGGGTCCCGACCGAGGAAACCGCGAACGCAGCCGATGCCGGCGCCATCCGCTCGGCCATGCAGATGTTCGTCGACGCGGTCAACTCACGCGACGTCGCCCGTATCCGGGCCTCGGTGTGTAGCGCGTTGCGTCCGCAGGTGACCACGCCCCTCGACATCACCGGAAACGTGGTCCTCGAAGAGTTGACCGATATCACGGTCACCGGGGATGCGGCCGCCTCGACGGTGTCCACACACGTCGAGCTCGGCAACCAACGCTCGATGACCAAACGCAACGACGAGAGCTTCGCCCGCGAAGACGGCACCTGGTACGTCTGCCCCGGCACCCAACTCGACATCGGCACGTAGGGTCCCGCCGACGGAACCCACTTTCACGTCGACAGAACCCCGAAAATCGCCGAGAGAAACCCACGGTCGGTGACCGTGTCGCGACTGTCGATCGCGGTGGGTTCTCTCGGCGATTTTCGGGGTTCTGTCGACCGCCGTGGGGCGAGTGACGAGGTTGGGTGCGGGGTGGGTCAGTAGCGGTAGTGCTCCGGCTTGTACGGGCCTTCGACGTCGACGTTGATGTACTCGGCCTGCTCCTTGGTGAGCTTGGTCATCGTGCCACCGAGCGCCTCGACGTGGATACGTGCGACCTTCTCGTCGAGATGCTTGGGCAGGCGGTAGACCTCGTTGTCGTACTCGTCCTGCTTGGTCCACAGCTCGATCTGCGCGATCACCTGGTTGGAGAAGCTGTTGCTCATCACGAACGACGGATGGCCGGTCGCGTTGCCGAGATTGAGCAGACGCCCCTCGGACAACACGATGATCGACTTGCCGCTCTCGAAGATCCACTGATCCACCTGCGGCTTGACGTTGATCCGCTTGGCACCGGAGTTCTCGAGGCCGGCCATGTCGATCTCGTTGTCGAAGTGACCGATGTTGCCGAGAATTGCCTGGTTCTTCATCTGCCGCATGTGCGCCAGGGTGATGATCCCCAGGTTGCCGGTCGATGTGATGACGATGTCCGCGTCGGCGATTGCCTGCTCGACGGTCACCACGTCGAAACCGTCCATCAGCGCCTGCAGGGCGTTGATGGGGTCGATCTCGGTGACCTGGACCCGCGCTCCCTGTCCGGCAAGCGATTCCGCGCAACCCTTACCGACGTCACCGTAGCCGCAGATCAACACCTTCTTGCCACCGATGAGCACATCGGTTCCGCGGTTGATGCCGTCGATCAGCGAGTGCCGAGTGCCGTATTTGTTGTCGAACTTGCTCTTGGTGACCGAGTCGTTGACATTGATGGCCGGGAAGGTCAGCTCGCCGGCGGCGGCGAACTGATACAGCCGCAACACACCCGTCGTGGTCTCCTCGGTGACACCCTGCACCGAGTCGGCGATGGTCGTCCACTTGGTCTTGTCGGTCTCGAAGCGGGACCGCAGCAGTTCCAGGAAGACCTTGTACTCAGCGGGATGGTCGTCCTCGGCGGGCGGGACCACACCTGCCTTCTCGAACTCGGCACCGCGCAGCACCAGCATGGTGGCGTCGCCACCATCGTCGAGGATCATGTTGGCCGGCTGGTCGGGCCAGGTCAGCATCTGCTCGGCGGCCCACCAGTACTCGGCGAGGGTCTCCCCTTTCCACGCGAACACCGGAACACCCTTGGGCTCCTGTGGCGTGCCGTGCGGACCGACCACGACCGCGGCGGCCGCGTGGTCCTGGGTGGAGAAGATGTTGCAGGAAGCCCAGCGAACCTCTGCGCCCAGCGAGGCCAGCGTCTCGATCAGAACCGCCGTCTGCACCGTCATGTGCAGCGAACCGGAGATGCGAGCCCCCTTGAGCGGCAGCACATCCGCGTATTCGCGGCGCAGCGACATCAGACCGGGCATCTCGTGCTCGGCGAGTTCGATCTCTTTGCGGCCGAAATCCGCAAGTGACAGGTCGGCCACCTTGAAGTCGATCCCGTTGCGACTGTCTGCCGCAGGTGCGGAGTCCGCCACCGTGGTCATCTCGTCCCCTTCGTCTACCTTGTCGTCTGCCTTGTCTCTGGCAAGGCTATCCGACCGGGACGCGGGGCTAGGTGTCGCGGGTGGGATGCGGCAGATGCTCGCGTGCGATGTCGTCGGCGACGAGATCGGGGTCCTCGAACGGGCTGTCCGTCTTCTCCGGCCGCAGCCGGAGATTCACGATGCTGGCCGCAAGCCCGCCCCACACGATCACCATCGCGATGATCATCATGATGATGGCACCGGCGCTCATCGAACCGCCTCCTTCTCCGGCTTGGTGTCCAGTGGGGGCCACGGTTGGAATCCAGGATAGTCGCGGCCCCGCCACGACGGCAGGGTCAAGGCCACCGCACCGACGACGAGCAGCGCGATCGTGCCCCATCCGAACACTCCCAGATACCACTGCGGGTAGCCCTCGTAACCGTCGTTGATGATCGAGATGATCTTCTGCACCAACATCACGGTGAGGAAGACCGGCCCGACGACGCCGATCAACGCAATCCACCAGCGTCCCAGCTGGAATGTCGACACCGCGTTGAGATGTCGACGCAACAGATCCGCGTCGCGCGCCAGCCACACCGTGAAGACCGTCATGATGATCGCCGAGGACACCACACCGATGTTGTTCGCGAACTGATCGACGGTGTCGAGTGCGATCAGTCCGGAGGTGGTGGAGAACAGGCCGATCGAGATCACGCCGCTCACGCCGGCGGTGATCACTGCGGCCACCACGCGTGACAGCCCGAACTTCTCCTGAAGCGAACTCGAGACGCCGATCAGCAACGAGATCAGGGAGGTGAAGCCGGCGACAACGAGCGAACCGAAAAACAACGCCCCCCAGAAGCTGGCGCCCGGCATCTCCGAGATCACCGCGGGGAAGGTGACGAACGACAGGATCGGGCCGGTCAGGCCCTCCAGGTCCGAGATCGCAGTCTGCTGCTGGTAGGCCAAGAAGCCCAGTGCACCGAAGACGCCGATGCCGGCGAGGATCTCGAACGAGGAGTTCGCGAACGCCACCACCAGGCCCGAACTCGTCATATTCGCCTTGCGGCGCTGGAACGACGAGTAGGCGATCATGATGCCGAACGCGATCGACAGAGAGAAGAAGATCTGGCTGTATGCGGCGATCCAGACGTCGAGATCCGACAGGGCCGACCAATCCGGACTGAACAGCGCGTTGAGGCCGTCAGCCGCGCCGGGCAGGGTGACGGCGCGCACGACGAGTCCGGCGAATCCGACGAACAACAGCGGGATGAAGACCATGTTGATCTTCTCCACACCTCGGGCCACACCCAGGCACAGCACGGCCAGGATGGCCAACCACACGATCACCAGCGGCAGCGCGACGTTGCCGACGACCGTCGTGGAGATCTCCGGGTCACCCACCTGGAGGTAGTCGGAGAGGAAGAACGTCTGTGTGTCTTCACCCCAGCGCAGGTCGAACGAGTAGACGAAGTAGCTCATCGCCCAGGCGATCACCGCGGCGTAGTACACGCCGATCACGAACAGCAGTCCGGTCTGGAACCAGCCGATCGCCTCGGCGTGACGCCGGATGCGACGGAACGCCAGCGGCGCAACCGCGCGATATCGATGGCCGATTGCGTAGTCCAGGAACAGGATCGGAATGCCGGCGGTGAGCAGTGCGCACAGATACGGAACGATGAACGCTCCGCCACCGCTTTCGTAGGCAACGCCGGGGAATCTCCAGATGTTGCCGAGTCCGACCGCAGATCCGATCGCGGCCAGGATGAAGCCGGAGTTCCTGGTCCACGTCTCACGATTCGCGGTGCCAGCGTCGGGGTTGGCCACAGTTCCCTCCCTCGTCGGTTCTGCCCGACGCTATCGCACCGGTGGGGTCTGCGGGCGTCATTCGACCTCGCGCGTCAGCCGATGACGGTGCGCCGCCGAGCCCGACAGACACAGCGAGGAGGGCCCACCGGCACAGGTGGCCGGTGAGCCCTCCCCGGGTGTGACCGTTCGGGTGTGACTATCCGTGGAACGAGGCGCCGACGGACCGGTCGGTCTGCATCATCCGCTCCGCGGCGTTCGAAACGCCCTGGCCGAGGCCGCTCAGCTGGAGTCGCGCTTCCTCGAACAGCTTGTCCCAGTGCGCCTGAGCAACGCGGTAGGACTCGGCGCCGTCCTGCGAGATCCAGTTGCCGCCGAGTTTGTTGACCTCGCTCTTGAGCTGGTCGGACAGGTGTCCCAGCGCGGCGAAATGGCGATTGAGGTCGCCGGACAGCGTGTCCAGGCCGGCGAAGTCGTACTTGATGGGTTCAGACATGGTGGCTCCCCCTATTGAGGTATCAGTCCTGATGAGATTGGGCTGATGAGATATCGGCTGATGGGATGTGGGCGTACGCAGCGTCGGTGGATCAGAGCTTGAGGTGACCGACGCTCGACGTGATCGCCTGGGCGATGTCCTCGTCGTGCTCCGCGTACCCCTTGAACCCGGTCGTCAGTTTGCCCTCGATCTCGTCGAGCGCCGCCTGTAGTTTCTGCGCCGTCCCACTCCAGTCGGTCTGGGTGGTGTTGTAGGACTTGGCTGCAGTGCCGCCCCACGTGGCCATGCCACTCTGTGCCGAACTCTCGATCTGCCGCAGAATGCCTCGCATCTGTTCGACGATCCCCGCGATCGACTGCGATGACGCCTGTGCGGCAACAACATCGAGATTCAGTCCCGACCCTTCACCGGCCATGCTTGTTCTCCTTCTGTGTTTCGGCACCGCACGGCGATGCCCCGGTGGTATCCGCGGAAAAGTGGCCCGCTCGCGATGCTCCCGGCGCCGGCGACACAGATACCCTGACTATTTCCTCCGTACGGTTCACGGCATCCACCGCCCGTCGGGCAGCGTCTCGATCAGCAGGCCGACGGCCTGCGCGATCCGGTGAGCGCCACCCGGCGACAGCGTGGTCCACACGCGCCCGTCCGGAGACTTGCTGGGACTGGCGACGACTCGTCCACGCTCGGTGTCGAAGATCGCCAGTGCACCGCAAGATTGTGTGCTGCCACTGCTCGACCAGGAGACCGCGACGATCTCCGATCGGGTGTGGCAACGGGTCAATGCCGAAGCGAGCACGACCGCGTCGGAGCCGACAGCCCCGAGTGCATGCAACGCGTCGGCGATGTCGTTGGCGCCGTGGCAGTCGGTGAGCCGCTCGGTCAGTTCCGCCGCCGGAGCGCTGAGGCCGCCGAACTCGAGCGGTTCGACGACGTCGAGTTCGCGCGCCAGCAGCGACCCGACCTCGGATTCACCGGTGACGGTCACCAACCGGAGATCCACATGCTCACCGGCCCGGCGCGCGATGACATGGTCGTGTCCGCTGCGCGCCACGCACGTCCGCCGAATCTCGGCCGCACCCGTACCCATCGTGCGGATCTCCAGCTGCCGCTCCGGTGTTCTGAGCACCCGCAGCGCGGTGGCCAGCCAGGCCACCGGCTCCCCGGCATCGATGAGACCGCGCTGCGCGATCTCGCGATCGGCAGCGGCGCGGATGGCATCGAGGTCGTCGCCATCGGCATGCGTGGGCCAGAGGTCGAGCACGACCGGCCAGGTCTGCACGTCGATGTACTCGCCCAGTCGACGCAACACGTCGACGTCGAGGCGGGCGGCCGGGGCGTCGGCGCTGAGTTGCCACATGTCAGAACCCCTTCCCGTGCTCGAGCGACAGTGTCTCGTCCAGGTAGCGACGGTCGAGGGTTCGACTGTCGGCGAGGTCCTGGGTGTGCGCCACGGCAGGACTCTGCGCCATGGCCACATCTGCCCAGGTGGCCAGAGGTTCGGCTTCCACCTCTGCGGCCGCCGCTTGTGTGTCGGGTTCGGGCGCCGACGGCCCGCGGGTGACGAACCGATCGGCGCTGCCCGCACCATGCGGTGACATCGGTGGGGCCAAGGGCCCCGCGTGCGGAGACGGCGTGGGTTGGCTCGCCGGTGCCGTCGACGTGGTGGGCGCGGGACCTCCGCCGGCCAGGATGGTGGGCGCGTAACCCGTCTTCTCCGGAGGCGGCATCACCATGCCCGCCAAGGGCAGCCCGACAGGGGCCGTCGCCGCCGCGATGGGCGCCGGTTGCGGCTGGGGTGGTGCCGGTGCGGCCGCACGGGACGCGGCTTCCCGTGCCGCCCGCTCGGCGGCAAGTGCTTGCCCCGATACTAGGTTCGGTGCAGGAGCGGCGCCGCCCCACGGAGTCGCCGCCGAGTCCGATGCGGCCTCGTAGGTCTGCATCACGCGAGCGGCCCGCAACCGCTGGTCGTGCAGAGCACGTTCTGCCTGGGCGGCGGCGCCGACGAGCGCCGGTGCGACTGCGGCGATCGTGCTCGCAGTACGCATCGCCTCCTCGGCCAGGTCGACCTCGGCCAGATTCGGCATCGTCATCCGGGCGACGGTCACCGCGGCCGCCTGCGCCTCGGCACGGGCGGCGTTGCGGCCCGCGGCTGCCGCGGCATCGGCGAACCATGGCGCCAGGCGACCCAGGGTCTCGAACGACTCACTGGTGTGCACCGACTCCCAATGGATGCCGAGCGCAGCCAGAATGGTCCCGTATTCGGCTGCCGCAGATGCCAACTCGGACGCAACACGACTCCACGCCAGCCCCGCCTCGGCAAGCGGGGCTGGTCCGGCGCCATCACCGAGATCCGAGGCGAGTTGCTCGGTGGTGCGGGCGTCCCAGACGACACCGGTGAAGCCGGTCACTGTCACCTCTCCTTCCTGGCGATGATGGGTGGGCGGTCTGTCAGGTCACGTCAGATGCGGAAGCCTGCTGCGGCGTCGTCTTCGCCGCGGGCGTATCCGTCGGCTTGGGCACGAAGCAACGCCGCGATCTTGCGGAGCTCCTCGACGCCCTTCGCGGAATCCGTCGCGAAGGTCTCGGCCACCGAGTTGAAACTCGTCGCGGACACCTGCGATACCTCATCGCGACCGGCCGCGGGGACACTCAGGGCGGGCACGGCACCACCCAGGGAGGTCTCCAGTCGCTCGGCCAGGCGGTCGAGTCGGCCCGCCGCCGTGACGAGTTCGGTGGGGTCGACGTTCAAGTGCGAATCTGCCATGTCTTCCTCGTTCTGGTCGGTTCGGTTGGTCAGTGCGATGCGCAGGCCGGTGAGCTCGGGTCGACGACGCCTACGAGCTGTCCGACGGATCGGGTTTCGGGTTCGACGGCGGGCCCAGTCGCAGTTCGATGTCCGGAGATGCCGAAGCCGCAGGCTGGTCGTCCTCCTGACCGATCACTGCGGGCACCACATCGGGGACCTCGCCGACGACCCGCTGGCCGTTGTCCTCGGTCACCAGATAGTCCGGAACCTGATGCTCCTCGGTACCCGCGCCCGCACCCGCGCCGCGAGCGGCGCCGGCGCCGGCCATCGGAGCCATCGATGCCGGCATCGCACCGGTGGAGGTCACCGCGCCCCGGGGGGTGGTGGTCGGGCCCGATGCGGCCGGCTCGGTCATCCCGACCGAAGGGGTCATGAACGGGCGGGGCGCCAGCGGAGTCGACGCAGCGCCGACCGCACCGACACCACCTCCGCCGCCGACGCGGCCCTTGCCGCCGGAGCCACCGGCTCCACCACCACCCGGACCACCTGGCCTACCGGCGAGCCCGGCAGCCGCTGATCCGGGCATCGGATCTGCCCGTGCCGCCGACAGCATCCCGGACACCGGTGACGCGATCATCGACGGCAGCTCCGACGCCGACGACACGGCCGGAGAGACCCCGTCCAGCACCGCACTGGCCACGGCGAACGGCGATTGCGTCGCGCCGGCGGTGGTGGGTGCACTGGTGACCGGTACCTGCGCGCCGTTCGCCGTCATCTTCGCGGTGGGCGCGAGTAACTGTGCGCGCGTCACCGCAACCTGGGTGGTCGCCTCGGCGAGACCTTCGGAAGCGAACGCGACCGCCAGCCCCTGCCCGGGCGGGGTCATGATGATCGGAACCGTGCCCGCGATCTTGGCGATGGTGGCCGCGATGATCGCCTGCACCGCGGCGAGACCGGCCCCGACAATGCCCGCAGCGGCCTGGATGTCGATCGACATCCCGGTGCCCTGGGTGGACACATTCGCGGTATCTGCCGTCGCGACCGCCGATTTACCCACCGCGGCGGTCGACGCCGTGCCGGTCCACAGCTTGTCGAGCGCCTTCACCGCTCCCGATCCCATCGACATGCTGGTCTGCAGCACCTTCGACAGTCCTTCGAAGATCGCCGACGGGTCGAAGTCGGCGCCCGACAGGTTGCCGGTACCGAAGCCACCGAGGAGGTCGGTCAACGGCTTGATCAACAGGGTGATGTCGATCGGCGGCAGCGGCGGCAGCCCTGGCAGTGGGGGTCCTGGCGGCGGCATCGGGGGCAGAGCCGGCAGACCGTGGCCCGCGAGCACGTCGGCCACGCTGGTGTCGAGGATCGGGCCCAGCGGAGATGCATCGATCATCTCCTGCACCGTCATGTGCATCATCGCCGGCACATCCGGCACCGTCACCGGCAACGGCCCGGGGTCTCCGACGCCGGTCACAGGACCGATCGGATGGTGGCCGCGGAATCGCCGTCGGCGCCCTGCATCTGGGCCAGGCCGGCGAAAGTCGCTGCGGCGCTGCCCGCATGCACGGCCGCGAGGTTGCCGACCGACAGCAGGTGGTTGGCCTGCGCGACGATGAACGAGGCCAGGAACTCCTGGCCGATGAGACCGAAGACCGGGACCATCACCGCGGTGTTGGCCGCCGCGTTGATCGATCCGGCGGCGCCGACCGCAGTCGCCATGGCCGCGCTGGTCGCCCCGAATGCCTCGACCGCTTCCGGCACGACTGTCACGTCACTCATCGCTGTCCCTCCCAATTCACCGCTGTGACTTGCTTGCGCGCTCTCGATGTCGAGCGCAGCCGCCGCGATTCCCTCTTTGGACGCAGCGGCGTCCGATTCGGTTCCACTCTTGCGAAAGTTTTTCTCGGTCGTGCCGGCTAGTCGGTCCGTGGCCGGGAATTCACCAGGTCACCGAACGACTCGTTGAACTCCTCGGTGATCGACGCGCGCTTGGCGAATGCCCGCTGAGCCGCCAGCGCGGCGGTGGCGACGATCTGCTCGCCGAGGCGCGGCCCGCCCATCTCGTTGGCGCCGGGGGCAAGCCACAGACCGGTGAGCGCTCCGACACCGTCGACCTCCACGGTCACCAGATCGTCTGCCGACGTCTCGCGCACCGAGATCGCCGCGTAGCGCTCGTTGAGCTCGTAGAGACTGTTCAACTGCGCGTGTGCCCGGGCCTCGAGTTCGTCCATCGCCCAACTCATGGCGTCCCCCTACCCTGACCGCAACCAGGACGCCGGGGCGTCGAGGTCATGGTCGTCGAGTTGCTCGGCACGTGCGAGATCATCAGCCCGCGGCAGCTTCATCGCATCCACCACGTCGCGTTCGACACCCGAGGCGATGAGCTGCTCGCGCAGTCGGATCCCGGCGGCCATCGCGGATTGCCGACACAGCCGCAGGATCTCGTCGGCCACGACCGCGGGTTCTTTGTCGAGTGCCGACTGATCGATCCGCACCGAGACGGGCAATCCCTGCGGCGTGGTGATCACCGCCAGGGAGCCGGAACGTGAGCGTGCGCTCGACAGCGCCTGCGCGGCGTCGGCCGTCTGGTCGTCGCCGGTTGCACCTCTGCGATCTTGGGCGACCCCGCCATCGAGCGCTTCGTCATCCGCGTACCCGTCGTGCTGATACCCGTGGTTCGCGTCCCACTTGTGGTGACCTGGTGCGGTCATGGCGACTCCCCCTTCCGGACCCCATCCTGCTGACACTTGGACGCAGCCCGGCCGCGATCGGTTCCCACGATCGACGATGTGGCGATACGAGTCCCCCGACCAACCGTGCGCACGCCCGCGGGTGCACAACAATTCGACCGACGCGTCATAGCGACCGGTCGCCGACGACGATCCTGCCATACCAGCCCGTCACCGCCCACCCAACACTCGGGTTTGCGTTCGTTCGAATGACCTCGCCGACGACCGCACAGCCGTACGCGGCCGCCTCGGCGCCCCACTCACATCGCCTCGGACCGGATCGGCGATGCTGGCAGTGTGACGCACACCGACACAGACGTGCCCGGCGCACTAGACGGGCTCCGAGTCCTCGAGCTGGGCACACTGATCGCCGGTCCGTTCGCGGGCCGGCTCCTCGCCGACATGGGTGCCGAGGTGATCAAGGTCGAACCACCCGGGTCGCCGGACCCCATCCGCACCTGGGGCCAGGCCGAAAAGGACGGCCAACGAGTGTACTGGACGGTGCACGCGCGCAACAAGAAGGCGGTCACCCTCGACCTGCGCGCTCCGGCCGGCCGGGCGGTCTTCCTCGAACTCGTCGAGGTCGCCGACATCATCGTCGAGAACTTCCGCCCGGGGACGCTGGAACGGTGGGAGCTCGGCTACGACGTCCTCGCGGACCGCAACCCCGGCATCATCCTCACCCGGGTATCCGGATACGGCCAGACCGGTCCGGCCGCGACCCGGGCCGGTTACGCGTCGGTCGCCGAGGCGGAGAGCGGGTTGCGTTATCTGAACGGATATCCCGGGGAGGCGCCCCCACGCCTCGCGCTGTCGCTGGGTGACACCCTGGCCGGGATGTTCGCCGCCCAGGGCACACTTGCCGCGGTGTATCGACGCACCGTCACCGGCCGCGGGCAGATCGTCGACACCGCGTTGACCGAGGCGTGCCTGGCCGTTCAGGAATCCACCATCGCCGATTACGACCTCGCCGGGGTGGTGCGCGGCCCCTCGGGCACCCGTTTGGACGGCATCGCCCCCTCCAACCTGTATCTGGCGGCCGACGGCCTGCGCGTGGTGATCGCCGCCAACCAGGACACTGTCTTCGGACGGCTGTGCGGCGCGATGGGCCGGCCCGAACTGGCCACCGACGAGCGCTTCGTGGATCACCGGGCCCGCGGCATCAATCAGGATGAGCTCGACGAGATCATCGCCGACTGGGCATCGCGGCACACCAGCGAGGAACTCATCGACGTCCTGAGCGCCGCCGGCGTCGTGGTCGGGCCGGTGAACACGGTTGCCGAGGTCGTCGCCGATCCGCAGATGCAGGCACGCGAGATGCTCGTTGCCCACCATGACGAGCGGCTCGGCCGAGACGTCCTCGGCCCAGGGATCGTGCCGAAGCTGTCGGAAACGCCGGGCCGGGTGCGCTCGGCCGGGCCACCGCGACCGGGCACCCACAACGACGAGATCTATCGCGACCTCCTCGGCCTGGACGACGCCACGATGGCGGACCTGCTCCGCGACGGTGTGATCTGATGCACGATCCTCGGCTAGCGCACAAGCGATGAGGCGCGACAGCGAGCGGGGAGTCTACATCGCCGCATTCGGCGGGTCGGAAAGTGTTCGTTAGACTCGTCAACGCGCGATGGAACTGCCACCATCGACCACCTACAGGGGGACCTTTTCTCACATGACGTACGACGACTCCGGAAGTTTGGACAATTCCGGTGTGCCGGCGCCCCCTCCATGGCTCCAGTTCGCCGAGCCGGAGCCGACCGAGGCGCCCGCACCGGCCCCGAGTCCCGAAAGCGCGCATCGTCAGCCCGATGTACCGCCGGACCGGCAGGACAACGGTACGGCTGCCGCCGCGGGCGCGCCTGGACACGGCGCCCCGTTGCCGCCGACCACGCCTCCTCCGCCTGGCACCACCCCGCCGAACGGAGCTGCGCAACCGCCCGGTGCGCCACCAGCCCAGCACACGCCTTCGGCCGGCCCGATGCCCGCGACCGACCCACCGGGCCCTCGCGGTCCCATGCCTCCGGCCGGCCCGCCGCCGCCGTCCGGCCCACAGCCGCCGTCCGGCCTACAGCCTCCGCACGCGCCGCATTCCCCGAATTCCGCCGCCGCGCCGCAGGGCCCACCGAACTCCTTCGGTGCCCCGCCCTGGCCGGACGCGCCCGCACCCGTGGGTCCACCCCCACAGCCACCGGCCGGACCGCCGCCCGGTCAGCCGCCGATGAACCCGGGCGGACCGTACGGCGGCTACCCGATGGGACCGCCCGGATACGCCGACCCGCAGTCGGGCCCGGCGCTCGATGAGGTCGCCCTCATCCGCAAGGCCCGGCGACCACCGAGCCGAGGGTGGCGGCGCGCCGTGCACACCATCTCCGCCGGAACGATCAATCCGGGTGAGTCGTCGGCCGACGTCGAGTACAAGCGGCTGCTGGAACGCGTCAATCGGCCGGTCCGCGGCGACTACCGGATCGCTGTGCTGTCGCTGAAGGGCGGCGTCGGCAAGACCACCACCACCGTCGGCCTGGGTTCCACCTTCGCGTCGCTGCGCGGTGACCGGGTCATCGCCGTGGACGCCAATCCCGACCTCGGCACCCTGGCGCAACGCGTGCCCCAACAGACCCGCTCCACGGTGCGCGACCTGCTCGCCGATACCAACGTCTACCGGTACTCGGATGTGCGGGCGCATACATCTCAGTCGCCGAGCCGTCTCGAAGTACTCGCCTCCGAGCGGGACCCGGCGATGGCCGAGGCCTTCAGCGAAGAGGAATACCGCGGGGTGATGCGCATCCTGCAACGCTTCTACAACATCATCATCACCGACTGCGGCACCGGATTGAGCCACTCCGCGATGGGCGGGGTGCTCGACCTCGCCGACGCCATCATCCTGGTCAGCTCGCCGGCGATGGACGGCGCACGCAGTGCCGGGGCGACGCTCGACTGGCTGGCCGCCCACGGCTACGCCCATCTGGTGTCGCGCGCGGTGGTCGTGTTGAGTTCATCGCGCCCGGGCGCCTCGACGATCGACACCGATCAGCTGGGCCAGCACTTCCTGACCCGATGTCGAGCGGTGCACAAGGTCCCGTTCGACGATCATCTCTCCGAAGGCGCCGACGTGGATCTCGACCTGGTCAGTAAACAGACCCGACGCGCCTTCGCCGAACTCGCCGCCACGATCGCCGATGACTTCTCATCGGTGCCCACCGACCGCGACGAGCCGTTCTACCAGTAGCCGGTTGGCGGACCTACGACGTCGGTTTCTCGGCGGCGGGCTCGGGATCCGGCTCTTCTGGCACGGGTTCGGCAGCCCCGTCCTGCGACGTTCGGCGCCCGTTGCGCCAACGCCGCGCGAGATGCAGGGCGGTCGGCACCACCACGGTGAGCACCGAGGCGATGATGAAGACGTCGAGGTGGTCGCGGATGATCGAAACCTGACCGAGGAAGTATCCGAGCGTGATGATGCCCGCCGCCCACGCGAAACTGCCGAGAACGCTGAACAGTGTGAAGATCCGGTACGACATCCCGGTGAACCCGGCCACCAGCGGCGTCAGGGTGCGCACGATCCCGATGAACCGGGCGAAGAACACCGTCAGCGCACCGAACCGTTCGAAGTACCGGTGTGTCTTGGCGAGCGGTTCGGGACCCACCAACCGCATCAGCCGGCTCTCCACGACACTGGAGCCCAGCCGTCGGCCGATGGCGTAACCGACCTGGTCACCGATGATGGCTGCGGCGGGCACGGCGATGCACAACAACCACAGCGGCGCGAACGGATCCGGTTGCGCGGCAAACACGCCGGCGGTGAACAGCACCGAGTCGCCCGGGAACACGAACCCGATCAGCAACCCGGTCTCGACGAAGACCAGCAGACACAACCCGATCAGGCCGCCCGTGGCGAGGAAGGTGTCGACGTCGAACGGATTCATCACCTCAAGCCTAATGACGTGGGCGAGAGCCCGGCCGCGTGCGGCGCCGCAGCGGCGCCGCCCCCCAGCGTCGACGGACGAAGTTAACTCGATGCAACATGCCGGGCGAAATGTGCCAAACTGCGGTTTACTCATGGGTAAGCACGCCGACGAACGCCGCCGGGCCGACCGGTTCCGCGTACTCGCACGGCGCCCGCAGCCATCACGCAGATGTGATCACCAAGGAGTCACCGTGTCCGGAGCCACACCCCCGCTGGCGGCGGGGTCTCGGAGCCGAACCCACGGCCGCAACGGCAAGAGCCACGCCCTGCGGCCGGTAACCGATACCGAGATCCGCATCGAGTATCACACCATCCACGGGTACCGGCGGGCCTACCGCATCGCCGGCAGCGGACCGGCGCTGCTGCTCATCCACGGCATCGGCGACAACTCGTCGACCTGGGACTCGGTGATCCCCACGCTCGCCCAGCATTACACCGTCATCGCGCCGGACCTCCTCGGCCACGGACGGTCGGAGAAGCCCCGCGCCGACTATTCGGTGCCGGCGTTCGCCAACGGCATGCGCGATCTCCTTGTGGTGCTCGGCATCTCGAAGGTCACGGTGGTCGGCCACTCCCTCGGCGGAGGCGTCGCCATGCAATTCTGCTACCAGTTCCCACGTTTCGTGGAGCGTCTGGTCCTGGTTGCGGCCGGCGGCGTCACGCGGGAGGTCAATCCCGCACTTCGGCTGGTGTCGATGCCGATTGCGCACGAGATCCTCACCCTGCTGCGGGTGCCCGGAGTGGTTCCCTCGTTGCGACTGGCCGCCCGCACCCTGGCCGCGGCACCGCACATCCCCGGTGTGCCGGCCGCCGCATCTCCGCGGCGTCTGCTCAACGACCACGAGGACCTGGTGCGCGTGCTGGGTGACCTCGCCGACGCCACCGCGTCGTCTGCGTTCCTGCGCACGCTGCGCGCAGTGGTCGACTGGCGTGGTCAGGTCGTGACCATGCTGGACCGGTGCTATCTCACCGAACGTCTTCCGGTGTTGTTGATCTGGGGCGACGAGGACACCGTCATCCCCTACCACCACGCCCGGCTGGCACATGCCGCGATTCCGCATTCGGAGTTCGAGACCTTCACCGGTTGTGGACACTTCCCATTCCATGCCGATCCGGACCGCTTCACGAAAACCATCATCGACTTCATCGACCGCAACGAGGCCGTAGTGTTCGATCCGGCGAACTGGCGTCATCTGATGTCCGAGGGCCAGCGACTCGGCGAGTTCGCCGGTGACGAGGAGACGGTGGAGGCGGTGCTCGAGGCGATCGAGGACGAACGCAGCGCCACCTGAACGACCACTACATCCGCGCCCGACCACGCCAATGCCCGTGCGATGATGTGACGGTGAGCCACCCGGGACAGCCGCCGAACGACCCGTACCACGATCCGTACGGATACCCCTCCGGTGATCCGCACGGACAGTACGGCTTTCCGCCGGCCGGCGGACAGCCACCGTCGGCGCCCCACAGCGCGCCCGGAGCGGGGCACCAGCCCTGGGGGCCGGCTCCGGTGAATCCGTATCCGCCGAATCCGTACCTGCCGAATCCCTACGGTTTCGCCCCGATGGGCGGTGACCCGTACGCACCGTACGGTCGCGATCCGATGTCGGGACTGCCGTACTCGGGGAAGTCGAAGGTGGTCGCCGGGTTACTGCAGATCTTCTTCGGCACCCTCGGGGTCGGCCGCTTCTACATCGGCGACAACCAGACCGGCGGCATCCAACTCGGGCTCACGCTGGTCGGCTTCGTGACCCTGTTCTTCTTCATCGGGTTCTTCCTGATCCTCGCGGTGAGTCTGTGGGCACTGGTCGACGGGATCATCATGCTCACCGGCGGCGTGACCGACACGCACGGATATCCGCTACGACCGTGACCGTGTCCCGCCGCCGTACCCGAAACCGCCGCTGACTCCGACCGGGCCCGTCCCGACCACGATCAGCCGCCGCAGCAACCGTCGGCGGTGCGGATGTCGCGGGTGACCTCGTTGCGTGCGGCGAGGTCATCGTCGGCGGGGTAGTCGACGCCGACCAGACACAGTCCGCGCGCTTGCGCCACCGGAATCGCGCTGTTGCGGGTCCGCTCGGTCAATAGTCCGCGACACCAGTCGATATCGCGTCGTCCGTCGCCGACGCTGGCGACAGCCCCGACCAGCGAGCGCACCATCGACCAACAGAATGCGTCGGCGCTGACCCGCGCCACCAGCACCCCGTCGGCGTCGGCGGTCCAGTCGAAACGCTGCAGATCACGGATGGTGGTGGCGCCCTCGCGACGACGGCAGAACGCCGCGAAGTCGTTGAGCCCGAGCAGGGTGGAGGCGGCCGCGTTCATGGCCGCGAGGTCGATCGGACGACGCCAGTGCGCGGTGGTGCGGGCCATGATCGGTTCCGCACCCCAGACCGCGTCGGTGAGCCGATACACGTAATGGCGTCGGAGCGCGGAGAACCGCGCGTCGAAATCCCTGTTCACCCGCTCGACGACACGGACACGGACATCATCGGGCAGCATCTTGGCCAGTCTGCCCGTCAACCGCGACGGGTCGCCGGCAATCGAGCGGGTGCCCAGCGTGGCCTCCGGCACGTCGGTGTGTGCGACCTGTCCGGTCGCGTGTACGCCGGCGTCGGTACGACCGGCGACGGTCAATCGCACCGGCACACGCAGGATGGTGCCAAGCGTTTCCTCGAGCACACCGCAGACGGTCCGTTGACCAACCTGCGATGCCCACCCGGCGAAATCGGTCCCGTCGTAGGAGATGTCGAGGCGCAGACGGCAGAGCCCGCCGTCACCGGATGTGGTGACGGCGGGCTCTGCGCGCTCTGCTGAGTTCAGCGACTACTTCTTGTCGCCATCGACGTCCGCGCCCGCTGCCTCGGCATCGGGAGCGGTCGCCGCGGAGGACTCGTCGTCCACGGCCTCGGCCACGGCCTCGGCGTTCTCGACGGCCGCGTCGTCGGCGTCGGCCTCGACGGCCTCGACCGGGTTCTCGGCGTCGGTGACGTCGGCGACGTCGCCTTCGGTCGCGACGACCTCTTCGGTCTCGCTGAGCTTCTCCTCGGCGGCCTTCTTGGAGGCGGCGACGCGGGTCGCGCGGCTGGCCTCGCTCGACGCGGTCGACTCACGCACCAACTCGATCACAGCCATCGGGGCGTTGTCGCCCTTGCGCGGCAGCGTCTTGATGATGCGGGTGTAGCCGCCCGGACGATCCGCGAAGAACGGACCGATCTCGGCGAACAGCGTGTGCACGACATCCTTGTCCCGGATGTCCTTCATCACCTCACGCCGATTGGCCAGCGAGCCGGCCTTGGCGTGGGTGATCAGCTTCTCGGCGTACGGACGCAGCCGCTTCGCCTTCGCTTCGGTGGTGGTGATCCGGCCATGCTCGAAGAGCGAGGTGGCGAGGTTCGCCAACATCGCCTTCTGGTGGCTGGCCGACCCGCCGAGGCGGGCACCCTTGGTGGGCTTGGGCATTTCTCTTCTCCTCGAAGAAACTCACGATCTCTCGACCGGAAGGGTTTGGGGCGAGCGCCTTACAGCTGCTCGGTTTCAGCGAAATCCTCACCGGAGTCGGCGTCGAACGATGCGTCATCGGTCCACGTACCGGTTGCCGGGTCGTAGCCGGCGACCTGCGACGGGTCGAAGCTGGCCGGGCTGTCCTTGAGCGACAGACCCAGCGCGTGCAGCTTGACCTTGACCTCGTCGATCGACTTCTGGCCGAAGTTGCGGATGTCGAGCAGATCCGACTCGGTCCGGGCCACCAGCTCGCCGACGGTGTGCACACCCTCGCGCTTGAGGCAGTTGTAGGACCGCACGGTCAGCTCGAGATCCTCGATCGGCAGGCTGAACGACGCGATGTGGTCGGCCTCGGCCGGCGACGGCCCGATCTCGATGCCCTCCGCCTCGACGTTGAGCTCCCGGGCGAGCCCGAACAGCTCGACCAGGGTCTTGCCCGCCGAAGCGAGCGCGTCGCGAGCGGTGATCGAGTTCTTGGTCTCCACATCGAGCACGAGCCGATCGAAGTCGGTGCGCTGCTCGACACGGGTGGCCTCGACCTTGTACGTCACCTTGAGCACCGGCGAGTAGATCGAGTCGACCGGAATCCGGCCGATCTCGGCACCCGACGCCTTGTTCTGCACGGCCGGCACATAGCCGCGGCCCCGCTCGACGACGAGCTCGATCTCGAGCTTGCCCTTGTCGTTCAGGGTGGCGATGTGCAGGTCAGGGTTGTGCACGGTGACACCGGCCGGAGGCACGATGTCGGCGCCGGTGACGGTGCCCGGACCCTGCTTGCGCACGTACATGGTGACCGGCTCGTCCTCTTCGGAGCTGACCACGAGGCCCTTGAGGTTCAGGATGATGTCGGTGACATCTTCCTTCACACCCGGGACGGTGGTGAACTCGTGCAGGACACCGTCGATGCGGATGCTGGTGATCGCAGCTCCGGGGATCGACGAGAGCAGGGTACGACGCAGCGAGTTGCCGAGGGTGTAGCCGAATCCCGGCTCGAGCGGCTCGATGACGAACTTCGAGCGGTTCTCGGCGATGATCTCCTCGGTCAGAGTGGGTCGCTGTGAGATGAGCATTTCTGTGTTCTCTCCTTTGGCCTACCGCTATTTGAAGGCCTCGAGGGTGAAACCGAACAGCCAGGTGGCTGCTGGCTGGACTACTTGCTGTAGAACTCGACGATGAGCTGCTCGGTGAGCGGCACGTCGATCTGAGCGCGCTCGGGCACCTGGTGCACGAGAATGCGCAGCGTCGACGGAACCACCTGCAGCCACCCCGGAACCGGACGGTCGCCCTGGATCTCCTTGGCGATCTGGAACGGGACGGTCTGCAGCGACTTCGGCCGGACGTCGATGATGTCGTACTGGCTGACCCGGTAGCTGGGCACGTCCACGCGCACACCGTTGACGGTGAAGTGACCGTGGGTGACCATCTGGCGGGCCTGACGACGGGTCCGGGCCAGGCCGGCGCGGTACACGACGTTGTCGAGGCGGGTCTCGAGCAGCTTCAGCAGCTCGTCACCGGTCTTGCCGGTACGACGGTTGGCCTCTTCGTAGTAGCGACGGAACTGCTTCTCCATCACTCCGTAGGTGAATCGGGCCTTCTGCTTCTCCTGCAGCTGGAGCAGGTACTCGCTCTCCTTGATCCGCGAGCGGCCATGCTGGCCGGGCGGGTAGGGGCGACGCTCGAACGCCTGGTCTCCGCCGATGAGATCGACGCGCAGACGACGGGACTTCTTGGTTGCGGGGCCGGTATAACGAGCCATGTTTTCTCTTCCTCCCTTTCCCGCTAGACCCGACGCCGCTTGGGCGGACGGCAACCGTTGTGTGGCTGCGGGGTGACATCGGAAATGGTGCCGACCTCGAGACCGGCTGCCTGCAGGGAACGGATGGCGGTCTCGCGACCCGAACCCGGTCCCTTGACGAACACGTCGACCTTCTTGACGCCATGCTCCTGGGCCTTGCGCGCAGCATTCTCCGCGGCGAGCTGAGCAGCGAACGGGGTGCTCTTGCGCGAGCCCTTGAAGCCGACATGACCCGAGGACGCCCAGCTGATGACGGCGCCGTTGGGCTCGGTGATCGACACGATGGTGTTGTTGAACGTCGACTTGATGTGTGCGTGGCCGTGCGGGACGTTCTTCTTATCGCGACGGCGGGTGCCCTTCTTGGGGCCTGCGCTACGTGACTTGGGTGGCATTACTTCTTCTTCCCGGCGATGGTCTTCTTCGGGCCCTTACGAGTACGGGCATTGGTCTTGGTGCGCTGTCCGCGGACGGGCAGGCCACGACGGTGACGCAGACCCTGGTAGCAGCCGATCTCGATCTTGCGACGGATGTCGGCCTGCACCTCGCGACGCAGGTCACCTTCGACCTTCACCGAGTTCTCGATGTATTCACGCAGCTTTGCGACATCGGCGTCGGTGAGATCCTTCGCCCGGAGGTCGGCAGAGAGCCCGGTCCCCTCGAGGATCTCCTTGGAGGTGGTACGACCAACTCCGTAGATGTAGGTCAGTGCGATCTCCAGCCGCTTCTCGCGGGGGAGATCCACACCAGCAACACGTGCCATGTGGCGTTTCCTTTACTTCTCAGAGGTCTGCTCCCAGTCCGTCCCCGACTCTTCTTGTGGTGATTGATGCTGCGGGGCCCCGGCCTCTGAACCGGGGGTGGGCGCCGACCCGTATGTCGACACTGGTGCTGGGAGGGCTTCACAAAGAATGTTCAGCTCTTCGATGCATATTCAGTTGTGGTCGGTAACTCTCAAGCGACCCCGAGGGGTGCCGATGATCAGCCCTGACGCTGCTTGTGACGCAGGTTGTCGCAGATCACCATGACCCGCCCGTTACGGCGGATCACCTTGCACTTCTCGCAGATCGGCTTGACGCTCGGCTGAACCTTCACGTCCGCTTCTCCTTGACTTGTCCGGGCACGACCAAGCCGCACCCGATCCTGTCCTCTCCCGGAAACCCGGGGAAGTCCTACTTGTACCGATAAACGATGCGCCCACGACCGAGGTCGTAGGGCGAGAGTTCCACGACGACCCGGTCCTCGGGCAGGATGCGGATGTAGTGCTGCCGCATCTTGCCGCTGATGTGGGCAAGAACCTTGTGCCCGTTCTCCAACTCAATGCGAAACATCGCATTGGGCAGGGGTTCGATCACTCGACCCTCGACCTCGATGGCCCCGTCTTTTTTCGCCATGTCCTCCGCGATCCTGGCTCCTGGTCGGCGGAGATCGCCCATGCGATCCCATGACACGAAGCCCGGTTGAAACCGTGTTTATCCGTTAGTGTGTGGACACCGATCGTCGCCGACCGGCCCCATCGGTGCTGACACCCGCCGGAACCGCCTCGCCGGCCCGTGGGCTCGAAGACATGCGGATACCGGCATGCGAAGCACACCGACGTTCAATGTTACGCGAACTGGCAGTTCAGACCAAACCGCCAGGAGTTGAGACAACCGCGCACTCCCCGCGCTGCCGCGCACGTCGCGACATGCGCGGCACCGTGACAGATGCGCGGTTGTGACGAGTCGCGCCGACACAGCGGCAATACAGCGGCATTACAGCGCCAATGAGGTGTGCGGCCCCACAGCGCGAATTCGGTGTGATGTGGGACACTTGACCACATATATGATACATATGACTTGAAACACGCCACCAGCTGTTGGCTGATGGACGCACACGCGCTCGGTTCGTCGTCGCACACGACTCGGGGGAACGAAGGATTTCGGGGGAAATTCATGAACGCGCCATCGACGTACGCTCCGCCGTGGGCCAAACCGGTGGCCAGGGCGGTCCATGGCGCGGACACGTCCCTGGCCTACGTGGGCCAGTTCCTCACCTTCGTCTACTACACGATCCGCTACATACCCACCACCTTCGTCCACTACCCACGGCAAACCGTCCGCGCCGTGACCGACCTCGCGTGGGGTCGTGGCGCGGTGATCGTCGGAGGTGGCACAGCCCTGGTCATGGCCGCTCTGGGCATCGCGGCCGGCGCGACCGTAGCGGTGATCGCCCACAGCACCCTCGACCTCGTGGGACTCGGCGCGGTCTCCGGCGCCGCATCGTCGTTCGCGATCACCCGCGAGTTCGCGCCGATCCTCGCCGCAGTGGCCTTCGCGATCCAGGCCGGATGCCGCATCACCGCCGAGGTCGGTTCCATGCGGATCAGCGAGGAGATCGACGCGCTCGAGGTCATCGGCGTGCATGCGATGGCCTTCGTTGTCACCACGCGCGTCATCGCGGGCGTCCTCACCACCATCCCGACCTTCCTCGTCGCACTGGTCGCCAGCTACCTGAGTAGTTCATTGGTCGTCGGGTTCCGCGATGAGTCCGTGGGAGCCTACGAACACTATTTCGACCAGTTCCTGAACTTTCCGGACCTCGTGTCCGCGACGATCAAATGCGTCGTCTTCGTGGTGGCCGTGACCCTCATCCACTCCTATAAGGGCTTCTTCGCCAGTGGCGGCCCGGAAGGTGTCGGGGTCGCCTCCGGTCGGGCCATCCGCGCCAGCCTGGTGTCGATCATGATCCTCGATCTGATCCTCACCGTGGCGTTCTGGGGTATCAACTCTCCGTTCAGTTTCCGAGGCTGATCCGATGGCCGAATTCCGTATTCCCGGGATGTCCGCCGACACGGCGACCTACCGACGACGCGCACTCGCCTTCCTGGCCGCCTCCGTGGTGTTCGTCGGCGCTGTCGTGGTGATCGATCGGGCGATCCCGAGCGACTCGATCCGGATCACCATGTCCACGTCATCGGTGGCCGGTGGTATCCAGCGCGGTGCGTCGGTGGTCCTCAACGGCTCACAGGTCGGCCGGGTGGCTGACGTGACCACGCCGGCACCGGACACCTACGAGATCGCGCTCGATCTCGACCCCGAGCGGATGGGCGCGTCTACCGACATACTCACCGACACAGCGATGGTCAGCTACGCGCCGGAGAATCTCTTCGGTATCGCCGCCGTGGTGCTCTACGGACAGCCCGGAGGCGCCCCGTTGCACGACGGGTCGAGCTTCTCCCCACCGGAACCCGAGGACGCAACCCTCACCACGCTGCTCCACAACCTGAGCGACCTGCAGAACGAGGCGTTCGATCCGTACGTCGGCGGCGTCCTGGACATCGCCAACCAGGCCACCGGCGGTTTGCTGCCCCTATTCGGGGCCATCGGCCAGATCGCCAGCGACATCGCCGACACCCAGGTGGTGACCCCCGCCGAGACCCTCCCGCAGTACACGCAGCTGATCGGACAGGTGCGTGGCGCCGTCGACGACCTGTTGCCGCCGGTCAAACAGATCATGGACTGGCAGGCGCCGCGTGCACCCGGATACCTCGAGGCCTCCGAGAAGGGCCTCTCGGCCACCGCCGGTCCGTTTGTCGACGACCTCACCCGCCTCCTCGGTCCGGATGCGCTCGGGATGACCGCGCCGCTGATGCCGGTGCTCACCGAGATCATCGGTCGGGTCCAGCAGACCTTCCCGGACAGCCGACGCAACGGTATCCAGATCGCCACCCTGATCGAACGTTTACGCAGGTCGCTGCCCGACACCCCCGACGGCCCGGTCCTCAACGTGGACGTCGTGCTCAGGTCGACGCCGGGTCTGGCGGCAGCGTTGCAACTGCCCACCGGTGGATCGGCGGGCCCCCGATGACCAGCTTCCGTCGCGCCCTGGTGTACCTGATCGTCTTCGCGGTGATGACCGTTGCCGGGGGCTTGTTCATCAACAATGCGATCGACCGTCCGGTGTCGAACGTGACCCGCACCTACACCGCCGACTTCACCAATGCCGCCGGCCTCAAGGCGGGCAACGACGTGCGGGTGCGCGGTGCACGGATAGGCAAGGTCACGGCCATCGAGGTGCACCACGCTCCCGGCGACGCGACGAGTGTCGCTCGGGTCGAGTTCGAGCTGTCGGGCGATGCCCGGGTTCATGCCAACAGCACCCTGGCCATCCGCTACCTCAACCTGACGGGCATCCGTTACGTGGACCTGCAGGACCCGGAGCAGCCCGGCGACCCGGTTGGACAGGACGAGATCATCGGCACTGCCTCGACGACGCCGTCGTTCGACGTCACGACGGTATTCCACGGTCTCGCACCGGTGTTCGCGACGATGAGCCCGGAAGACATCAACCACTTCTCGGAGAGCCTGTTGGCCGTGGTGGAGGGCGACGGCTCGAGTTTCAGCGAATTCGTGAGTTCGCTGACATCCATGATGCGGCTGGTCGACAACCGGTCCGAGGTGATCAACACACTCGTCGACAACCTCGCCGAGCTGTCCGGCGCGGTCGACGGTCGCGCCGAGTACATCGATCCGATCATCGGCTACATCTCGCGTTTCGGCACCGTGCTCGCCGAATGGACCCCCGATCTGGAGGATCTCGCCAACCACACGGGCGACCTGCTGGTACAGGCCGACTACCTCCTGGCCGCGCTCGGCGTGCAGCCCAACCGCACCCCCGACGCCGACTTCCTGTTCAACCAGATCAAGCCGATCGGTGAGGCCGCCATCGGACTGCTCTCGCTGTCGCCCGGCATCCTGCAGTCGATCAACTCGGTGCTGCCGGCGACCGACGCGGCACAGGTCGATCGAACATGCTCGGCCGGCGCGGCCGAGATACCTGCCGACGTGAAGCTGTTTCTGCGTGGAAGCCAGGTGACCTTGTGCAAACGATGAACTACGACACCCTCCGCGAGGACGGCACGTCCATGCCCAAGCTGTCGGGCCTCGGTTCGGCGATCCGCGGACTGTGGGACCGGGGCATCGGTCTGGTGAACCGCATGACCGACCACAAGCCGATGTCCAATCGAGGTCGCCGCCGCTCCGAACTGCGGTGGGGCATCGCCGGTGTGGCCGTCACCCTCGTCGCCGCGCTGATCGCGATGGGTGTCTATTGGCTGAGCCCGGGCCATTACCGGGTCGTCGCACAGTTCGACGAGGCCGGACAGATGCGAGTCGGCAACAGCGTCCGGGTCGCCGGTGTGCCGGTCGGCACGGTCAAGAGCATCGAGCTCGCAGGTGACCACGTCGACGTCGAGATGGCCGTGCGGTGGGGTACATACCTCGGCGACCAGACCCGTGCCGACGTCAAGATGCTCACCATCGTCGGCGGCTCCTTCGTCGACCTGACGACCGCGGGCGACCGACCACTGGGTGACGAGCCGATTCCGGCTGCGCGCACCACGGTGCCCTACAGCCTGATGCAGACCTTCCAGACAATCCAGCCCAAGCTGGCGAAGATCGATGCCAACCCGCTGCGCACGACCATGGCCGACTTCGATGAGGCGCTGACCGCCAACCCCGGCGCGCTGCGCACGAACATCGGCGTGATCAGCTCGATGCTCGACAACCTGCAGCAGCGCCAGGATCAGTTCGGCTCGATGCTGCAATTGGCGGCCGACTACGCCGAGCAGATCAACGCCAACGGCGACGTGATCACCCAGATGGCCCGCAACCTCAGCAGCTTCATCTCCGAGTACGCCGTGTTCGCACCACGTCTGAACGTGGTGCTCGAACACACCGGTCTGCTGCTGCAACGACTGCGCGGTCTCGCCCTGCTCTATGACGACGACATCCAACCCTTGATCGATCAGCTCGACGCGATCGGCCGCGACTTCGGACCGGCGCTCCAGCGCTACACGCCGTTGATCGAGCAGGGCCGCGACCTGATCAAGCGGCTGGAAGGCATGGTGGCGCCGGACGGTTCCATCGTGATCGACCAGAGCAACCTGGTCCTGTCGTCGGACTACTGCGTACCGATGGTGGGGGTGGCGTGCTGATGCTGGTGAAGATCCTCGGTTCGAAGTGGCTGATCTCCGGTATCTCGATCACGGTGGTGGTCGCGACACTGGCGGGCCTCTACGTCGTCGGCTCCGGACTTACCGGCAAGCAGCAGTACTGCGCGGAGTTCGACGACGCCATCGGGCTGTTTCCCGGCAACCACGTCACCCAGCGCGGTGTCACCGTCGGCACCATCACGTCGGTGGAGCCCGGTCCCGGCACCGCGATAGTGCGGTTCACCGCCGACGGTGCACAGCGACTCCCAGCCGAGGTCAAGGCGGCGACGGTCGCGCCGTCGGTAATCGCCGTCCGGCAACTCGCTCTCATCGGTGACGACACCGACGGCGACACGCTGAGCCCGGACACGTGCATACCGCGCCTGTCGACCAATACGCCGGTGTCGATCTCGGAGTCGCTGGAGAGTATCTCGGTCGTCGCGAAACAACTCACCACCGCGGGCGGGCCCGATCAGCTGAAGAACGTGCTCGGATTCGTCGGCAATCTCGACGACGAACTCGCCGGCACCGGACCCGAGCTCAACGCGTTGATCAAGAAGCTCGCGATGCCCGCGAACAGTCCGATCGACGGCGCGCTCGTGGACACCGCACGCATCGTCGACAGCGTGAGCGCCATGTCCACCGGCCTCGCCGGCAACTGGGACTTCCTCGAGAAGTTCATCACCGAGATCACCGGGGTGATCCAACCTCTGGTCCTGCCGACGGTCGGCAACGTCGTCCGCATCATCGCGGCCGTCCCGGAGACGATCAACCTGCTGACCAACGTCATCTCACACTACGGTCACTTCGTCTGGCCCGCGCTCGACGTCGTGGTGCCGGTCGCGCGCGTGATCGGCGCCGGCATGCGGAACTTCGGCGACATCCTCGGCATCGTCCCGGTCCTCATCAAGGCCTTCGACATCTCCTTCGATCAGAAGTCGTTGGGCCTGCGCATCCGGTACACACCGCCGACCACCCGCATCCCCGCCAAGAATCCAGAGCTGACATGCGCGAACATCAACCGCCTCGTCCCGGGCCAGTGCACCGTCACCGATCCCGACGGGATGCAGGTCGACGCCATCACGATGGCCCTGATGATGACCGGGGCCAAACCATGAGAATCGTGCCACGTATGCCGCGTCGGACCACCACACTCCGACTGATCGCGACGCTGATGGCGGGCTGGTTGGTCACGGGGTGTTCGGCCTACACCCACTTCACTCCGGAGGAACTGCCCACACCCCAGTCCGTGCGCACCGGCTGGACGATGCACGTGGAGGTCCCGACCGCCGTCAACCTTCCGCTGCGTTCGCGGGTCGTGGTCAACGGCATCGCGTCCGGTGTGGTGTCCGCGATCGAGCCCGCGACCGGTCACACGGTCGTCCGACTGCTGGTCGATGAATCGCAGGCGATCTCGGCGCAGGCCACTCTGGAACTCAAGCAGGACACCCTTCTCGGTGACACCTATGTCTCGATCACCAACCCGCCCGACGCCATCAGCTCGGCTCTGCCCCCCGGGGGCACGCTCCCCCAGTCCCAGGTCCAGAGGCCGGTCCAGATCGAACAGCTGATGGTGAGCCTGTCGAACTTTCTCGGCAGCGGCGACCTCATGCAGCTGGGCAGTACCTTCACCACGGTCAACAACCAGTTCCCGCAGGACCCCGCCGAGGTCCGCAAGATCCAGGCCGTGCTGACCGACACCGTGAACACCTGGGCCGACAGCACACAGGACATCACCTCGATCCTGCGCAACGTCACGGCGCTCACCGAGCGGCTCAAGAGTATGAAGGGCACCCTGCAGTTCGCTCTGAGCCCCGAAGGTGCCGGCCAGTTCCGCGCCATGAGCGACACCACCTACCTGGTGGTCGTCCTGGCCCGGCTGTCGCGGGCACTCGGTCCCGCGATGCCACTGGTGCCGGTGCTCACGGGTCTGACACGACTGATCAACACAGTCGTCAAGCCCATCCTCATCCCGGGATGGCCCGGTTCCGACGTGTCCAATGCGGAACTGCTCGTCGACGTCCTCAACGACAAGCTGGTGCCGTATTTCAAGAACGCCCCGGGGCTGAACATCCGGTCCATGGCAATCGAGAACAACGTTTCCGACCGGGAGATCGCCGGCCAGCTCACCAACGTCTTCCGCATGTTGGGAATGACCCGATGAATCCACAGACCATCCGAGAACTGATCCTCAACATCGTTGCGTTCGTCGTCGTGCTGATCTTCGGCGGCGGCTATCTGGCGACACAGGCGTACGACTGGCGGCCGTTCGAGCAGCCGAAGACCGTCCAGATGAGCGTGGCGAACACCGGGCTCATCCTGTCCGGAACCGGCGTGTTCGCCAGCGGGGTACGCATCGGTGATGTCCGTGAGGTCCAACTCGCCCGGCAGGGGGCGACGCTGATCCTCGACTACGACAGCGACCAAGAGATTCCTGTCGACTCCACCGTCGAGATCGGTCTGCAGTCGGCTCTGGGCGAGCCGTACATCAATTTCACCTCGGGCACCTACGCCGGTCCGGCACTGCCCGACGGAGCGGTCATCTCGGCCGAGCAGATCGACGAACCCGAGTCGATCCCCGGGATCTTCGATGAAATCTCGACGATGTCGACCGCAATCGCCGCCGGCCCCATGGCCGGCGTGCTGAAGACGGTCTCGGAGGCACTCGACGGAACCGAGCCGTCGCTGGGCCGCATCAGTGACGGCACCCGGCTGGTCGCGGCCCTGTTGCTGTCGCGGTCCGAACAGCTGCGCAGCATGTTCTCCAACACCCAGATCTACACGGCAAATCTCGGGTGGATCGTCGATACCCTCCCACAGTTCTCCCGCGGACTCGATCAGGTGGTCACCGAATTCCAGGGCGCACTGCACGCGACCGCCCACCTGGTCAACAGCACCGATCTGCACGATTCGATCATGAACACGCTGCACCCGTTCTTCGAGCAATTCAACCCCTACCTGGAGAAGACGATTCCCCCGGTGATGGATGCCGTCGGCCCACTGATGCCGATCGTGACCGCACTCAACCAGACCCTGCCGCAGATCAACATGAGCGAACTGCTGGCACGTGCGCTGGAACTGTTCGGTGCCGGCGACGGCATGCGACTGGTGATCACCCAGCCGAACTGAGACATCGAGACATACCCGCGTAGCAGAAGGAGATCGGCTGTGGCCGAGAACAACACGTCCACCGAGGACAAGCACGACAACGCCGACGCCGATCGCATCGAGCCAGCGGACACCGAGGCGTCCGAGACAACGACAGGCGACACCGTCGAGAACACCGGCACCGTAGAAAAGGCCGGCACCGAAGAGAAAGTCCACACCGTAGAGAAAGCCGACACCGACGGCCCCACCCCCGCCGGCCCGAAGCCGAGTGCCGAGCACGCGCCGGCACGTGCCGGTAAAGCCAAACGCCAGCTGTCCATCTCGCTCGGCACGCTCGGCATCTCACTGCTCATCGCCGCGCTCGTCGCCGCCCTCGGGACGTTCATCTACCGGGACGTGTCCGCACGCAAGGACCTCGACGCCATGACGTCGGAGGCCGCCGATTCGGCGAAGGCCGAAGATGTCGCCGCTCGCTACGCCGTGGCCGCCGCCACCCTGGACTACCAGGATCTGACCCCCTGGATCGCAGCGATGAAGGACGGCGTGAGCCCGGAACTGCAGAAGAAGTACGACGTCATCGGTCAGGCCATGGAGCAGATCATCACACCCCTGCGGATGCAGACCACGGCCGAACTGGTACTGGCCAAGACCCAGGAGGTCAACGGCGACATGTTCCGCGTCGACGCCGTCGTCGACGTCGACACCAAGAGCGTGCAAACCCCCGACGGCGGCAGTGCCGTCGCGGTGTACACCGTGACGCTGGACCGATCGCAGGACTGGCTGATCACCGAGGTCGGCGATCCGACCGGCGCGATCCCCGGCGGATTGGGTGAGGCAGCACCGGATTCGGGCGCACAGGATTCGGGCGCACAGGAATCGGCTCCCGCCCCGTCGCCGGCACCTGGGGGCTGAGCGATGACGATGAGCCGAGCCTCACGCAGCCCCGCCCTCGACGCCTTCTCCGCCAATTTCTCCGACAACGCGCTCGGCCCGGTGCGGACACTCGGCCGCACATTCCGGCTGTCGATCGTCGCGATGCTCCAGATGGCGCTCGACCTCGTCCGCGGTCAGCTCAAGGTCCGCGAGGCCGTGGTCATGGCCTGGTATCTGGTGAGTGTCACCGCGTTGCCGGCCTTCCTGATGGCCATCCCGTTCGGCGTGATCGTGACCATCCAGATCGGCAACATCATCAACCAGCTGGGTGCTCAGTCGCTATTGGGCGCCGCATCCGGATTCGCCGTCATCCAGCAGGCCGCACCGCTGGCCGCCGGGATTCTGCTCGGCGGGGCAGGTGCCTCGGCGATTGCCGCCGACCTCGGCGCGCGCACGGTCCGCGAGGAAATCGACGCCATGCGCACCATGGGTGTCGACCCCATCCAACGGCTGGTGGTACCCCGGGTGATCGCCGCCGCGGTGGTGGCACCGCTCCTGGCGATCTTCATCGTGGTGGTCGGTGTTCTCGCCGCCTTTTATCTCGCAGTCACCATGCAGGGTGTCGGGCCCGGCAGCTACTGGCAGTCGTTCGGCTCCTTCGCCTCACAGCGCGACATGCTGCTCGCGATGGTCAAGGCGTCCATCTTCGGGGTGATCATCGCGGTCATCGGTTGTCAGCGCGGGCTCGAGGCGAAGGGCGGGCCACGCGGCGTGGCCGACGGTGTCAACGCCACGGTGGTGGTCTCGACGGTGGCGATCATCGGAGTGAACTTCGTCATCACGTTGATCTACACGGTCTTCTTCCCGCTGCAGATCGGCTGAACCACCGGATGTTTGACCGTCCATGCCATCCGCGCACCTGCCACGCATCCGCGCTTGTCGAGACATGCGCGGATGCGTGGCAACCGCGCGGATGATGTGGCCGGCCTGGCACACTGTCTGCCATGTCCGCGTTCTTGATTCGTTCGGCGTTCACCGGGTTCGCCCTGTGGATCGCGACCCTGATCGTGCCGGGCCTGGACTTCGTCGGGGGTTCGACGGGTTGGCAACAGTTCGGCATCGTCGTGGTCGTGGCGTTGATCTTCGGTGTCGTCAACGCCTTCATCAAACCGATCGTGCAGATCCTGTCGATCCCGCTCTACATCCTGACGCTCGGCCTCATCCACGTGGTCATCAACGCATTCATGCTCGAGATGACCGCCTGGATCACCCGCAACACCACCCACTGGGGTCTTGAGGTCGACAGTTTCTTCTGGTCGGCGATCTTCGGGGCGATCGTGATCTCGATCGTCGGGTGGATGCTCGGGCTGTTGATGAAGGAGTCGGTGTGAACCGGCCGCGCCCGGTGCGGGCCGCCGCGGCCGTCGTCGGGGTCGTCGCGCTGCTGTTCCTCACGGCGTGCGGCGATGGTGGTGGCAGCGGCGGCGACCCGCGGACGGTGACTGTCAACGGCAGCGGTGAGGTGACCGGGGTGCCCGACACATTGCGCGCCGACATCGGTGTCGAGGCAACCGGCCCCGATGTCTCGAGCGCGCTCAACGAGTCGAGTGCACAGGTCCGCAAGGTCACCGACGCGGTGGTCGAGGCCGGGGTCGAACGCAGCGACATCCAGACCCAACAGGTGAATCTGTCTCCGCGCTACACCAACCCCGCGCCGGGCACCTCGGGCGAGATCACCGGCTATCAGGCGACCAACACCATCCGGGTCACCATTCGCGACATCGCAGCGGCCTCGGATGTCCTCGCCGCGGCAGCCACCGCCGGCGGCGACAACACCCGAATCAGCAACGTCGCCTTCGCCATCGACGACGACTCGGAACTGATGAAACAGGCGCGCGAAGCGGCCTTCGACGATGCGCGCGCCCGTGCCGAGCAGTACGCGTCGCTGGCCGGCGACTCGCTGGGTAAAGTCCAGACGATCACCGAATCGACCAGCGGTCAGCAGCAACCGACCACGGTGCAACGTGATTCGGCCGTGGCGGCTGCTTCGGTCCCGATCGAACCGGGCGAGCAGACCCTCACCTTCTCGGTGACGGTCACCTACGCGTTGAGCTGAGTTCGTCGGCGATCTCGTCGGCCCACTGCCGGATCGCGTCCCAGTCCCGCGCGTCCCGGTAGGCCTGCGGGGTGTGGCGGGCGACGGATTTCTCCATGAAGCCGTGCGGGTCGTCGGGGACCTTGCCCGCGAACACCATGTGTCCGCGCATCCCGGCCGCCTCGGCGAGTTCGAGGACTTTGTGCGGTTCGAGCCACCGCGAGTCGTCGTCGAGTTGTTCGGCGGCATGCTCACCGGTCGGTCCGGAACTGAAGATCCACAGCGGCATGGTGGCCAGAACGTCGTGGTTGTGCGCCAGGAAGTCGCGTGCGTGTTTGCGCCAACGACCCGTGTACACCGCACTGCCCAGGATCACTGCCTGATACCCCGGCCTGCGCCGCCTCGACGCAGTCGGCGTCGAGGCCACGGGTGCGCAGTTCCGCGGCGATCGCCTCGGCGATCTCGGCGGTCGCGTGATGCTTGCTGGCATATGCCACGAGAACCTTCGACATGTGACCATCGTCACCCTGCAGCCCGACGACGACCAGAGCAGAAGGTCCCGACTGCCGCCGCACGACCGGCGCGGGTGGCCGTGCCGGCCTCGTGGCAGGCTGGTGCGCATGCGTGCAGTGATCCAACGGGTGAGTCGGGCGTCGGTGGCCGTCGATGACGAGACGGTCGGCGAGCTCGATCTCTCCGACGGCCGGCACGGCCTCGTCGCACTTGTCGGAGTCACCCACGACGACACCTCCGCGCACGCCGCCACGCTGGCGGACAAGATCTGGCGGCTGCGCATCCTCGACGGAGACGACACACAGGCGTCGGCCGCCGACCTCGACGCACCGATCCTGGTGATCAGCCAGTTCACGCTGTATGCGAACACCGCGAAGGGCCGACGGCCGTCGTGGAACGGGGCCGCGCCGGGGTCGGTGGCCGAACCGCTCGTCGATGCGGTCGTCGACACGCTGCGCGAGCTGGGCGCGACGGTCGCCACCGGCCGCTTCGGTGCGCACATGGAGGTCTGCCTGACCAACGACGGGCCGGTCACATTGATCGTCGACGTCTGATCAGGCCTCCGAGCATCGGTAGGCTGACCACGTGGGACGTATCACCACCCGTCGGCGGGTAACCAGGATTCGGCGTAACGCACCGCCATCGGCGCGCGCCGACGTGCTCGCCGTCGAGGAGCCGCTCGAGATCCGCGTCAACGGTCGCCCGTTGGTCGTCACCATGCGCACACCCGGCAATGACGTTGATCTGGCGTTCGGCTTTCTCGTGTCCGAGGGGGTGATCACCGGCGGCGATCAGGTCCGGGGCGCCCGCTATTGCGCCGGGGCCACCGAAGACGGCGTCAACACCTACAACGTGCTCGATGTCGCACTGACCCCGGAGGTGCCGCCGCCGGCACCGGAGCTGGCACGCAGCTTCACCACCACCAGTGCGTGTGGGGTGTGCGGCAAGGACAGCATCGACGCGGTGACCACCCGATCGGCTTTTCATCCCGGGTCCGACCCGCTGGTCGTCGACCCCGAGTTCCTGCTGGACCTTCCGACGCGGCTACGTGCAGGACAGTCGGTGTTCGACAAAACCGGTGGGCTGCACGCGGCGGCGCTCGTCGACGCCGCATCCGGCGACATCGTGGCACTCCGTGAGGATGTGGGGCGCCACAACGCGGTGGACAAGGTGATCGGTTGGGCGGCCGCCGCGCAACGACTTCCCTTGCGCGGGCACATTCTTCAGGTGTCCGGTCGCGCCAGCTTCGAGCTCGTGCAGAAGGCGGCGATGGCGGGGATACCGATGTTGTCGGCGGTATCGGCGCCGTCGTCGCTGGCCGCGGACCTGGCCGACGAACGCGGCATCACCCTTGTCGGGTTCTCCCGCGGCGAGTCGATGGTGCTCTACACGCGTGCCGATCGGGTGCAAACCCAGGCGGCGGTGACATCGTCGTCTTAAGCTGAGGTCGTGCAGACCCAGATCAACGGCACCACCATGCCCGTCCTCGAACTGACCCTCGATCCCGGCGAGCACATCATCGCCGAGGGCGGCGACGTCGCCTGGCTCACACCTCGTTCGACATGGTGACGTCCCCCGGCGTTCGGCTCCGGCGGCGAGAACGGTTTCACGGGGGTCTCGAACGGATGCTCGGCGGCGGACAGTTGTTCCTGTCGAAGGACACACCGCCGTCGCACGGGGGTTCTGTCGCCCTCGCGGCCAGTATGCCCGGCGAGATCCAGCATCTCCAGATCTCCGCGGCAGACCAGTTCATGGTGCGGAGCGGCTCCTTCGTGGCCAGCACCAACGACATCGAGGTATGGGTGGGGCTGCAGCGCAAACTCGGAGTCGGTGTCTTCGGCAGCGCGGGCCGGCCCTGGTTACAGTCGATGACACCGGACAAACTCGCCGCCGCCCTGGAGCCCTATCTGCCCAAGGAGAACTCGTCGTCGGTGCCGTCGGGCGCCAATTGAGTCCTGCATAGTCGAGATGGTCGCGACCCGTCCGTGGGTCGAAGAGCACGGGTCAATCGAACGCTCCTGCAGGTGCCACGCCCGTTCTGCGACAACCACGCACTCGATCACCCACCGAAACACCCATGTAGTAGCCCCAGGTGGCCTCCGACCCATCTCTGCGCAAGCCCGAGCGGGTCACCAGATGTTCACGCAGCTTCGACATGCCGCACGGATCGGAGCGAAGGTCGCTGGTCATCGACGGCGAGAAGCAGTCGAGAATACGCGCCTTACCGAATATCTATTCCTCGCGTCACACCAGCTCGTGGCCGTCGCGCAGGTCCGTCGATCTGTACCGCACGCCGGCTACCGCCGAGAATGCTCGTGCAAGGTCTCGAACAGAACGCCGAGGCCACCGTCAGGTCCGCCATCAACCACTCTTGCGTTTGCGAATGGCGACTGCGCCCACCTCGGCGCGCTTACGTTGACGCTGCGCTTTCAGTGCCAGACGTTTTTGCTTGGAACTGGTCTTCTTCTCCGCCATCGTTACCTCAATGCCGAAAGTGATCGCGGATAAAATCCGCTCCCTCGAGACCATAGCCGAGAATCCCACAAAGTCCAGGCGGGCCCAGGCGCAGTGGCGCAGGTATACGAAAATCGACATTCATTTCCTACCAGTGAATTTCCCGATCATCCCGCGCACGACGAGCGACTGGCTTTTTCTTTTTTTTGGGCTAGTGTCCATGGCACCCGCACCAGAAAAGGAGTGAGTGGCCGTGAAAGCGGTTGTGATGGAGTGTCGTATCCGAGTGTGTGCGTCGCGAGCTCGTCGCGATGCTTTCGTCGAGGCCGCAATCGAACAAGCCGCCGAGGCGTTTCCGCATCCGACCATGCGCTCGTGCGTGGTCGAGGAGAAGGCGTCTCGGATGCTCGCGCGGCAGTGGACTCAGGCCAATTCGAGCCGCGAAGAACCATGTCCGTCGACCTACGACATCTGCCTGGCCTTCGCTGACAGTTCTGGCAGACTCACCGCCGCGCGGTTGGAGAGCTTGTCACGCGACCTCCTGACGACACTCGATTCGTCTACACACCAGTCGATGTCGGCCGAGGAGACCATTCCCTGGATTTTGACGCTGGTGTCGAGCACCGATCGGCGCGGACGGCGAGACATCGCCTTGCGCCATCCCGCCCTGGGACTGTCGACGTTGGCCCCCATGGTCGTCGGCTGAACGCGAATCTTCGAATTCATAATCCGTTGCAGTTATAGGAGAGACGTGACAATCGTGGAAACCATGTGGCCCGAGACTCGGCCCCGCGCTGAACTACATGACGAGGTCAATCGACTTTCGCAGGAGCGGATCACGGCGCATGCGGCGATGGTCGAACTACGCAGCGTGGGCGATCTCGAAAACAACGACGACTACCATCGCGCAGTACGCGTAGTCGAGATGCTCGACGCCCAACTCGTCCGCGTACGATCAATGCTCGCGTCCTCCAGCGACGGTTGGTCGATCCGGTCCGACGATCCGGGCCGCGCGCAAGAGGGATCAATCGTGACAGTGTCCTTCGATGACGACGTCGATGATGTCGCGCGTATTCATGTCGGCGATCCGACCCAAGAGCCGTTCGTCGGTGTCGAGACCTGCTCACCCGACTCCCCGCTGGGGCAGGCTGTTTTGGGATCTTCTGTGGGCGAGCGACATTCGTACCGCCTTCCCAACGGCACGGTCGGTACCATCACCATCCTGGAGTGTGTTCAACCAAGCTGAACGTGCGCGCCGTCCAAGGTTTCTGAATCACCCGGCGAGCGAGATCGCGCTCACTGTGATCACCGCGAGTTGCCAGCCGGCAACCGTGGTACTCGGGGCCCTCACCGAGGACGGCGCACGCCGCGATTCGCCCGAAACCACGTCGGAGCCTGGCGTGCACATGTTCTCACTCGGGGATCCACATAGAACCGATACACCGGCTGCCGGTGAGCACGTGGTGGTCGCCTGTCCGGTTCCCGCTGCGTCATCAACTCTCCTGCCGTCGAGCTGGCGGAAACGAATCACTATGTTCCGCCATCGATCTCGAATGGTGACCACTGCCGGCGATGTCGCGGCCGCGGCGGAATCGTGTCGACTGCTCGTCATGTCAGACGGACGGGGCCGCTCGAGGCGGGAGCGTCTCGAGTTCACCGAAGAGCTCGCCCGGGCGATCACGTATCACGCGGAGATCAATGGCGGCAGAGTTGAATCGATGTCCGCAATCATGATCGACGGCGCGTCGGTGTCGGTGGATCGTGGGCTGGATCTGCTGTCGAGGTGGTGCCGTATACCTCGGAGCAGGTTCTGCATCACAAGCACGGAGATGTCCTCGACGAACTCGATCTTTACCCCTGGATGAGGTCGGTGGTAGTCGGCGAGCACAGCCGGTAAGTCCACCGTCGTGAACGTCTGCGCATGCCCGACGGTCGACTGGTCGATCACACCCCGCACCGGCGCCCGGGTGCGTGACGATGGTCATGTCGTCTGGGATTCTGTCGACCGATAGGCTCGCGAGGAGCTGTCGCCTCACCACATCGCGTTGGAAGGCGACGACAGACAGATTTTGACAGGAGGTCGCGCAGACGTGACGAGACTCGACGGAAAGATCAGCGATCTCTACGACGAGGTCGTCGCCCGCAATCCGGGCGAGGCAGAGTTCCACCAGGCGGTGCACGAGGTCTTCGACAGCCTCGGGCTGGTGTTGGCACAGCATCCGCACTACGCAGATGCCGGCATCATCAAGCGGCTCTGCGAACCGGAACGTCAGATCATCTTCCGCGTTCCGTGGGTGGACGACGACGGGAGAGTCCAGATCAACCGCGGGTTTCGCGTGGAGTTCAATTCTGCGCTCGGACCATACAAGGGTGGCCTCCGCTTTCACCCCACTGTGTACCTGGGCGTCGTGAAGTTCCTCGGCTTCGAGCAGATCTTCAAGAACGCTCTGACCGGTCTGCCCATCGGCGGCGGCAAGGGGGGCGCCGATTTCGACCCCAAGGGGCGCTCGGACGGTGAGGTGATGCGTTTCTGCCAGTCCTTCATGACCGAGCTCTACCGGCACATCGGCGAGTACACCGATGTACCGGCCGGGGACACCGGCGTAGGCGGCCGAGAAATCGGATATCTCTTCGGTCAGTACAAGCGGATCACCAACCGCTATGAGTCGGGAGTGCTCACCGGCAAGGGGCTTGCATGGGGCGGCTCCCAGGTGCGTACCGAGGCGACGGGCTACGGCGTCGTCTACTTCGTCCAAGAGATGTTGGCCGCGTCGGGAGCGCAGTTCGATGGCCGACGGGTCGTGGTATCCGGCTCCGGCAACGTGGCACTTCATGCGATCGAGAAGGTGCAGCAGCTCGGTGGACACGTCGTGGCATGTTCGGACTCCAATGGCTATGTCATCGACGACAAAGGGATCGACCTCGCCGCGTTGAAGCAGGTGAAGGAAGTCGAGCGCGGACGCATCTCCGACTATGTGGAGCATCGCGGCGAGAGCGCCCGCTCGGTCACCTCCGGGTCCATCTGGGACGTGCCCGCTGACATCGCGATCCCCTGCGCCACCCAGAACGAACTCGATGCCGACGGCGCACAGGCGCTGATCGACAATGGTTGCCAGATCGTGGCCGAAGGCGCGAACATGCCGTGCACGCCCGATGCGATTCGCGCTTTCGCTCGCGCGGGCGTGCGGTTCGCCCCCGGAAAAGCCGCCAACGCGGGGGGCGTCGCCACGAGCGCACTCGAGATGCAGCAGAACGCTTCTCGCGATTCCTGGAGCTTCGAGCACACCGAGGATCGTCTCTCCGACATCATGAGCGCGATCCATCACACCTGTCTGGCCACCGCCGATGAGTACGGCGTTCCGGGCGACTACGTCCTGGGCGCCAACATTGCGTCTTTTACCCATGTGGCCGACGCGATGCTCTCGCTGGGTGTGATCTGAGACGATGACCGACGAGGATGCCCTATCGTCCATACGTCGATGGCACGACTCAGGTGGCGTCGTCGAGATTCTGTCGCTACGGCACGACGAAGCGGTCGTGTCACTGCGAACCTGTGACGCGGGCGAAGAGATGACTCGGCTACGCAGTACCGACCCCGCGGTCCTGCGATGGATCGACCAACATATCGGGGATGACTCTCGATCCGAATAGACGTTCTCGATGATCGCGGAGTACCCGTCGGCGATCGTGCGTGGATTGAGGTCGTTGGCCAGGGAGGTGACCACGGCGCCCCTGGCGGCCAGGTGTCATCAACGATGGCAAGGTTCTCGACCTGCGCAGGACAATCTGGGTTGCAGCCCATTCGCAGCGACGAGGCACCATCAGTCGCCGCCGCGCGAGGCGGCCAACCGCACCAGCTGACGCGGAGTCGCATCGGGAAGATACGCCCTGCTGATCGCCACGCCGATACGCGGAAGGTCGGCCTCGTCGCGATAGGCGAGGTACACCGCCTCATAGCGTGGATTGAACTTCTTCTTGAAGACATGTAGCGATCGAAAGCCGTAGAACGGTTCCATCGCCGCACCGAGACTGTCCAGCACCCGATCCATCCGCTCGGGCTCCGGCGCGTCCTCACTGTGCGCCAACGGTGCGCCGGACAGGGAAATGAACTGTGCCCCTTCGCCAGAGAAGATCACCGCAGATGACGCGATCAGATACTCGATGACCGGCCCGAAGCCGTCGGTCCGTCGACGCATGATGTCGAGGGTCCAGCCGCGGATCTCGCCACCGGTAGCGTAGACCGGCAGCCACGACAGCACGCCGTGCACACTGCCCTCGTCGTCGAGCGCCAGCGCCACCCGCACCTCGGGATTCATCGCCTCGTCGACGCTGCCGAGCGTGAAACCCATTTCCGGCAGCCCCTTGTCCCCCACCCATTCCTCGGAGATGGCCCGGACCTGCGACTTGATCGAGAACGGTTCGGCGGACAGATCCGTCACCCGGCATGAGATCGATTGCTTCTTGGCCTTGTTCAGCGCCGACCGCACGTGCTGCCACTTCTTGCCGGTGAACGCGAGGTCGGTCAGGTCGACGATCGTGTCCTCGGCGATCTGCACGCTGCGCCAGCCCAGTTCCTCTGCCGCACGGGCGGTGTCCGCACCGACCGAGAACCAGCAGGGCGTCTTCCCGCTCCGCTCCGCAAGATCGATGAAACCCTGCACGGTCGGCAGCAGCTCGTCGTCGTCACACACGGGATCGGCCAATGCCAGCAGGGTGCCCATGTGGCTCTGATACGCCACCACACCGGACCCGTTCGCGGAGAACAGGTAATCGTTTCCGGGCCAGGTGATCATCCACGACATGGTGCCGCCACCGTGCTCGCGCACCAGATCCTTGACGGCGGCGACCGGATCGTCGCCGGCAGGCCCGTCGTACTTGACCCGCCACGGCACCCGGAAGGCGAACCGCCCGGGGATCAGGATGGCCAACTCCACGGCCCACAGCAGTGACGTCCCCATGGTCACGGAGCCCTCGGAGTCGAAATCCCTCGTCACGGCGAGCAGCACCAGGACCACGACGGTGATGCTGACGGTGAGCGAACCCAGCACCACGGCCACCCACCACGCCCACCGACGGCCGCGCCGGAGCTGATCGGCGATGAGCACGTTGATGACGACGCCGATCAGGATGGACCACACGGAGTCGTCATCGGCGGCGTCGGTCGGCCCGAACGGTCCGTCGGTCGGGAACATCCACACGACCAGACTCGCGGCCGCGATGACCAGCACACCGATGCAGGCCAGCAGCCGAACCTCCCGTCGGGTGCGAGCGAAGAACCCGTGTTCGTCAGTGCTGAACCATTTCTCACCGATCCACAGCATCACCACGACCGCCACCACATACTGCGTGGTCGCCAACGTCCCTTCGAAGAGAAACGTGATGGCGACCGCCGCGGCCAGCAGCGCTCGCAGCCGAAGTCGCCACGGCGAGCGCAGGGTCGCCGCCGCGACCGCGACGGCGCAGATCACCATCGTCATGGCGCCGGTGGTCCGTGTGTCGGCCAGTTGCTCGGCCCATCCCCAGGACAGCCCACCACGGGTCAACAGCCACAACGCAATCGCGCAGATCAGCTCGGCCAGCACGAAACCACCGATGGCGACCATCGACACCCGAACGGTCCCCAAACGCCATTCCGCCCAACCGATCCCGACAGCCACCGCGATCAGCGCGACCACATATGTGCCGGGGCTCGTCTCCACCACGCCGGACGACAGCAGCGTCCACCACCGGAGATCGCCGAGCGACGGCAGACCGAATGCCACATCGGAGTACCAACTCTTCTCCGGCGCCCGCCCCCACAACGATCCGGTGATGACACCGACGATGAGGATCAGCGACCACAGACCGATGGTGAATGGGACGCGGCCGACAATTCGCCGGGCATCGGACATCCTTGCGCGGACACCACCGGCGATGTCTGCGTTTGCCGCGGTTTCCTCGGTCGTGACCATCGCCCACCGTCCGGTCCAGGTTTCGTCTGGAGGTCAGCCTAGCAACGCATCACCCGGTTCACCTGCGTTCCGGCGCAGGTGAGCGATCAGTTCGGGCGTGTGGTGAGGATCCGCGGACCGTCGCCGGTCACCACGACGGTGTGCTCCCAGTGCGCTGCGCGCGACCCGTCGTCGGTGACGACGGTCCAGTCGTCGTCGAGGACCGATGTCTCGGTGGTACCCAACGTGAGCATCGGCTCGATGGCCAGCGTCGAACCGATCACCAACCGCGGACCGCGGTTGGGTTTGCCCTCATTGGCGAGGAACGGCTCCATGTGCATCTCTCGGCCGATCCCGTGACCGCCGTACCCGGCGACGATGCCGAAGGAACGCCCGAACTTCTGTTCGGCGGCACGGGTACCGAGTTCGATGGCATGCGAGATGTCGGTGAGCCGGGCGCCGTCGACCATGGCGGCGATACCGGCCTCCATCGACAGACGCGTGGCCTCGGACAGTTCCGCATCGGCGGTGGAGAGCTCCCCCACCCCGAACGTCCATGCCGAGTCACCATGCCAACCATCGAGAATGGCGCCGCAGTCGATGGACACCAGGTCGCCTTCGGCGAGGACCACATCCGTCGACGGGATGCCGTGGACCACTACCTCGTTGACCGAGCTGCAGATCGATCCGGGAAAGCCGTGGTAGCCCTTGAAGGACGGGATCGCCCCGGCATCCCGGATCACCGACTCGGCGACCTCGTCGAGATCCAGGGTGGTGGCCCCGACCGTCGCGGCCGCGCGCACCGCAACGAGGGCGGCGCCGACGACCACGCCGGCCGCCGCCATGGCGTCGACCTCACCGGGCGTCCGGAACGGCACAGGTTTGGGTTTACGAAAAGCCATGAGCAGATGGGCTACGGTGCCGTGGTGCCGATCAGGACACGCCCGCACCCAGCGCGCTGAGCACACGCTGGTGGACGTCCTGCACGTCGCCGACGGCGTCGATGGTCTTGACCTCGTCGCCGTAGTACTCGAGCAACGGTGCGGTCTCCTTGGTGTAGACCGCCATCCGGTTGCGGATCACCTCTTCGGTGTCGTCGGCGCGGCCACGGGCCATCATCCGCTCCACCACGACGTCGGTGTCGACGACGAACGACAGCACGGCATCGAGGCCGGTGTCGAGCTTGGCGAGAATGTCTTTGAGTGCGTCGGCCTGCTCGGTCGAGCGCGGGAATCCGTCGAGAATGAATCCCTTGGCGGCATCGGGCTCGCCCACCCGGGCACGCACCATGTCGACCGTGATCTCCGAGGGCACCAGGTCACCGGCATCGAGATAGCGCTTGGCCTCGATGCCGACCGCGGTTCCCTGGGAGATGTTGGCACGGAACAGGTCACCGGTGGAGATGTGCGGGATGCCGATCGCCTCGGACAGCAGTTCCGCCTGGGTACCCTTGCCGGCGCCGGGGGGGCCGAGAATGACGAGTCTCACTTGAGGAATCCTTCGTACTTACGTTGCATCAATTGACTGTTGACTTGCTTCATCGTGTCCAGACCCACACCGACCATGATCAACACGGCCGTGCCCCCAAATGGCAAGTTCTGCACACCACCGCTGTTACCGATCTCGAGGAACAGGTTGGGCAGTACGGCGATGATACCCAGGTAAATCGACCCCGGCAGTGTGATGCGGCTCAACACATAGCCCAGGTAGTCGGCGGTCGGCTGGCCCGGACGGATTCCCGGGATGAAGCCGCCGTACTTCTTCATGTCCTCGGCGCGCTCCTCCGGATTGAAGGTGACGGCGACGTAGAAGTAGGTGAAGAAGATGATCATCAGGAAGTACACGACGATGTAGACCCAGCTCCCCGGGTCGGTGAGGTACTCGCTGATGTAGCGCTGCCAGGTGGACTGTTCGCCCGCCGGATCCTGGGTCAGCTGCAAGATGAGCTGCGGAAGATACAGCAGTGATGAGGCGAAGATCACTGGGATGACGCCGGCCTGGTTGACCTTCAGCGGCAGATACGTCGACGATCCGCCGTACATCTTGCGGCCCACCATGCGTTTGGCGTACTGCACCGGGATGCGGCGCTGGCCCTGCTCGATGAACACCACGCCGGCGACGATGAGCAGCGCCGCAACGCAGACCAGGCCGAACACCAGTCCCCCACGGGTGTCCAGGATGTTTTTACCCTCGGCCGGGATTCGGGCGGCGATACCGGCGAAGATCAACAGCGACATGCCGTTGCCGACACCGCGCTCGGTGATGAGCTCGCCGAACCACATGACCACACAGGCGCCGGCAGTCATCACCAGCACGATGATGGCCAGACCGAAGATCGACTGGTCGTTGATGATCTGGTCGCCGACTGAACAGTCGGCCAGTAGCTGTCCGCGATCGGCGAGTGCGACGATGCCGGTGGACTGCAGCAGGGCCAGCGCCACCGTGAGGTAGCGGGTGTACTGCGTCATCTTGGCCTGGCCGGACTGACCTTCCTTGCGCAGCTGCTCGAAGCGTGGGATCACCACCGTCAGCAGCTGCACGATGATGCTGGCGGTGATGTAGGGCATGATGCCGATCGCGAACACGGACAGCTGCAGCAGCGCGCCGCCCGAGAACAGGCTGATCAGCGAGTAGATGTTGGCCGAGTCGCCCTGCGACACCTCATCGAGGCACGCTCGTACGGCCTGATAATCGACGCCGGGCGATGGGATGGTCGCTCCCAACCGGTACAGCACGATGATGCCGATGACGAAGAGGATCTTCTTCCTCAGATCGGGCGTCCTAAAGGCCGCGACGAGGGGGGAAAGCACTAACTCCTCCTAGGAACGACCACGCGACGAGGACTCGCATCCCCCACGTGCTCGGCAATCGACGTTGATCGAAGCGTCAAGACAACGCTTGAACTCTAACAGTCACGTCATCGGCGCTCGTCAGCGCGACGGCCCGGTGTCCGGCTTGTCCGACGTGACACGACGGACGGCTGCACGGAAGTCCGTGAAGCCGTCCGTCGGTCAGCGGTGACGACTCAGAGTTCGGTCGCGCTGCCGCCGGCAGCCGCGATCTTCTCCTTGGCCGAAGCCGTGAACTTGTTGGCGGTGACGTCGACCTTCACGCCGAGGTCCCCGTCGCCGAGCACCTTGACGAGCTGGTTCTTACGAACCGCACCGGCGGCGACGAGCTCGTCGACACCGATGGAGCCGCCCTGCGGGAACAGCCGTGCGATATCGCCCACGTTGACGACCTGGTACTCGACCCGGTTGTTGTTCTTGAAGCCCTTGAGCTTCGGCAACCGCATGTGGATCGGCATCTGGCCACCCTCGAAGGCGGCGGGCACGTTCTTACGCGCCTTGGTTCCCTTGGTGCCGCGGCCTGCGGTCTTACCCTTGGACCCCTCACCGCGACCCACACGGGTCTTCTCGGTCTTCGCGCCCGGAGCGGGGCGAAGGTGATGGAGCTTGATTGTCATTACTTGACCTCTTCGACTGTCACGAGGTGCCGAACCACGTTGATGAGGCCGCGGTTGATCGGGGTGTCCTCGCGGGTGACCGACTTGCGGATGCCCTTCAGTCCGAGGGTCCGCAGGCTGTCACGCTGGTTCTGTTTGGTACCGATGGTGCCCTTGATCTGGGTGATCTTCAGCTCTGCCATCACTCTCACGCTCCCTGGCCCGCGCGCGCCCGCAGCATGCCCGCGGGTGCGACATCTTCGATCGGCAGACCACGACGTGCGGCGACCTCCTCCGGCCGCTGCAACATCTTCAGCGCGGCAACGGTGGCGTGGACCACGTTGATCGCGTTGTCGCTGCCGAGGCTCTTGGCGAGCACGTCGTGCACGCCCGCGCACTCCAGCACGGCACGCACCGCGCCACCGGCGATCACACCGGTACCGGGGCTGGCCGGACGGAGCATCACGACACCGGCGGCGGCCTCACCCTGCACCGGGTGGGTCACCGTGCCGCCGATCAGCGGCACGCGGAAGAAGTTCTTGCGAGCCTCTTCGACGCCCTTCTGGATCGCGGCCGGGACTTCCTTGGCCTTGCCGTAGCCGACACCGACCATGCCCTGGCCGTCGCCGACCACCACGAGTGCGGTGAAGGAGAAGCGACGGCCACCCTTCACCACCTTCGAGACACGGTTGATGGCGACCACGCGCTCGAGCTGGTTGCGATCCTCGCGATCACGGCCGCCGCGGTCGTCGCGACGACCACGGCCGCGACGCTCGCCGCGCTGGTCGTTGTTGCCGCCGGTGGCGGCGTTGTTGTCGTTTCCGGCGGGTCCGTTTCCGCCGTCACGCTGACGTCCGGGCATCAGAGGTTCCCTCCGGTCATGGTGGTGTAGCTGGTGTAGATGGTCATCAGAAGGTCAGCCCTCCCTCGCGGGCGGCGTCGGCGAGTGCGGCGATCCGGCCGTGGTACTCCTTGCCACCACGGTCGAACACGACGGTCTCGACGCCAGCTGCCTTGGCACGGGCGGCGATCAGTTCGCCGACCTTGCGGGCCTGCGCGGACTTGTCGCCACCGGCGGCGCGAACGTCGGCCTCGATGGACGACGCCGCGGCCAGGGTCTTGCCGGCCAGGTCGTCGATCAACTGCACGTGGATGTGGCGCGAGCTGCGCTTGACCGACAGACGCGGACGCTCGGGGGTGCCGCTGACCTTCTTGCGCAGACGGAAGTGCCGGTTGGCGGTCGCGGTGCGACGACGCGTCGACACGTCCTTGCCCAGGGGCTTGCGAACAGTTTTGGTTGCTGTATCACTCATGGCTTACTTACCCGTCTTTCCGACCTTGCGACGGATCTGCTCACCCTCGTAGCGAATGCCCTTGCCCTTGTAGGGGTCCGGACGACGCAGGCGGCGGATGTTCGCCGAGATCTGGCCGACTTGCTGCTTGTCGATACCCGAGATCGAGAACTTCGTGGGTGATTCCACGGCGAAGGAGATGCCTTCGGGCGCCTCGATCGGAACGGGATGGCTGTAGCCCAGGGCGAACTCGAGGTCACTGCCCTTGGCCTGCACGCGGTAGCCGACACCGAAGATCTCCATCTTCGTGGTGTAGCCCTGCGTGACGCCGACGACGAGGTTGTTCACCAGCGTGCGGCTCAGGCCGTGCAGGGAACGGTTGCGACGCTCGTCGTTCGGCCGGGTGACAACGATCGTGTTGCCTTCCTTGGCGACGGTGATCGGCTCCGACAGAGTGACGCTCAGCTCACCCTTGGGGCCCTTCACCCGCACGTCCTGCCCGTCGATGGTGACGTCGACGCCGGCAGGGATCTCGATGGGGCTCTTTCCAATACGCGACATGTGAGGACTCCCCTACCAGACGTAGGCGAGGACTTCGCCGCCCACGCCCTGGTTCGCTGCCTGGCGGTCGGTGAGCAGGCCCGACGACGTGGAGATGATGGCCACGCCGAGGCCGCCCAGCACCTTGGGCAGGTTGGTGGACTTTGCATACACCCGCAGGCCCGGCTTGGACACGCGACGCAGACCGGCGATGCTGCGCTCACGGCTGGGGCCGTACTTCAGGGTGACGACGAGGTTCTTGCCGATCTCCGCATCTTCGGTGCGGTACTCGGTGATGTAGCCCTCGCGCTTGAGGATCTCGGCGATGTTCACCTTGATCTTCGACGACGGCAGGGTCACCTCGTCGTGGAACGCCGAGTTGGCGTTACGCAGACGTGTCAAGAAGTCTGCGATCGGGTCAGTCATGGTCATGGTTGACCGTCAACCTTTCTCGTAGCGGTTCCCATACAGCGCCGGACACGGGAAAATGATCCCTGACCTGCGGTGGGCCTTCCACGAAGTGGATAGTTGTGCATAAGGTTCTTGCCGCCGATGCCCCTGGCTTTTCACCAGCACCGGCGACTGTTCAGTTGTGGTGAGCAGCCCGCCACGGGCAGGCAACCGTTCAAGTGTAGAGAATTGGCTGGCCAGACCCAAATCGTTGCGGGAGGTTCCTCACGGAGCGGGCGTCGCGGGCTCGGGTCACCGGGTTTCGATACGCGCCGGCTCGCAAGCTCGCGCGGCGCTACTCAACCAGCAGGTGGGGTACTCCACCGGCGCGCGGCCCCCACCGGTGATCGAGTAGCCCGCGAGCCCCCCGGGCGAGCGAGCGTATCGAGATCACCGCGGCCCGACTTCGAAGTCGTACCGCGACGTCGGCACGACATCCAGATTCTGGTGCGCGCCGAACCGCGCAACACTCTCCAGCATTCGCGTCATGCGACGTTCGAGCTCTTGCTGATCTCCCCCGCTGCCATAGAACGCGTGGACGTCGGACACCGCGTCCATTGCGAACAGCTCCTCGACGATGGCGTCGACGACCGGGGCGTCCCGGGTGAGCGCCCGTTCGACGATGTTCTGGACATAGCCGAAGGTCGCCTGGGTCTCGATCGCCACGCGGGTGTGATCGTCGAGCCAGATGCGCAGCCAGTCGGCACGCGGCAGGTCGACCGGTCGCCGCAGGAAGGCGACGTTGGCCAGCGCGTCGATCCGGGAGCCGTCGGCCGGCAGCGCGGGGTGCAGCGGGGTGCGTTCATCGACCTGCCAGGCGGCCATTGCGCCCACCCGTACATCGAGCAGGTCGAGAACGTCGGTCGGATCGTCGGCCCAGATGCTCACCACCGCATCGATCGGTGGGTCGAATTCGCTGATCCGCATCGCCCCGGCCACCGCGGCGTCGCTGATGTTCACCTGGAGCCGCTGTGCGCCGGCCGCGGCACAGGCATCCCGAAATCCGCCGGACAGCAGGGCCGATGTCGGGTCGTCGTCCCAGATCGCCGCAATCGTCTTCGCCGCCATGTTGGCGACGTTAGCCGGTCGGTGTCGGACCGGCCGGAGGCGGATGATCGTCGCGCGGGTGGACTCGGATCGCGCGGGTCGGCTCGGGTCGCGCGAGCGGTCGACGAGCCGCGCCTTCGGAGCGGACCTGCGTGTTGCGAGACGACCTGCGTGGCCGACCGGATGTGGTTCGGCAGATTCGGGGCGGGCACGCTTCCGACAATTCGGGCACCATCGATGTCATGGACCGCCGACAGTTCTTGACCGCCGGAGCGCTGGCGGGCGTGGCCGGCTTCGTCGCTTCCTGCGCCGACGTCGAGCCCATCACGTCGCCGTCGTCCGACTCCGACCTCACGTCCGATGCACCACCCACGACCGACGCCGCGTCGCCCACGGTGACCGCGACGGTCGCCGAGGGCCTCAATGTGCCGTGGGCCATCACCTTCCTGCGTGACGGTTCGGCCCTGGTGACCCAGCGAGACGACGCCACGATCGTGCGGATCTCCCCCGACGGGGACGTCCGCACGGTCGGGGACATCTCCGACGCCGCACCCCGCGGCGAGGGAGGCCTGCAAGGCATCGCGCTCGGCACCGACGAGGACACGGTGTTCGTGTACTACACCACCGAACGTGACAACCGGTTGGTGCGGATGGAGTTCGACGGCGAACGGGTCTGGAACCCGAGGCCGCTGATCACCGGCCTCGACACCGCGTTCAACCATCACGGCGGCGCCGTCGTTCGTGGGCCCGAGGGCTTCCTCTATGTCGCGGTCGGCGACGCGACCCAGCCCGAGGTCGCCCAGGATGTCAACGCGTTGAACGGCAAGATCCTGCGCGTCGACGACGACGGCCGTCCGGCTCCGAATAACCCCTTCGGCAACGAGGTGTGGTCGATGGGACATCGCAACAACGAGGGCCTGGCGTTCGACGGCGCCGGGCGGTTGTGGGCCAGCGAATTCGGTCAGGACCGACGCGATGAACTCAACCTCATCGAACGCGGCGGCAATTACGGGTGGCCGCAGTTCGAGGGCGAATCCGACGATCCCCGCTTCATCGCACCGATGACCACCTGGTCCACCGACCAGGCCTCGCCGGCGGGTCTCGCGATCATCGGCGGCCAGGCGTACATGGCGGCGTTGCGTGGGCGCCGGCTGTGGCAGATACCGCTCGGGGCTGGCACCGATGTCGGCGAACCGCAGGCACTGTTCGACGACACATACGGCCGGTTGCGGGCCGTGGCCGCGGCCCCGGACGGATCGCTGTGGGTCAGCACGAGCAACACCGACGGGCGTGGAGCGTCCGCACCCGGCGATGACCGCATCCTGCGCGTCACGGTGTGCGTCGACCGGCCAGGCGTCCTGCCTTCGGCGATTTCGACGAGAAGGGTCGCTCCCGACCGGAGACGGTGCGAAAGTTGACGGTATGGATGCCACCCGCCTGCCCGAACTCGTCGACCGACTGCTCACCACCGCGCATTCCGCCAGCAGCGGCCGGGCTGCCCAGACCCTCTACGGCAGTGCCGATCATCGCCTGCGCCAGACGGTCATCGCCCTTGTTGCCGGGAACCGGATGGCCGATCACGAGAGTCCGGGAGAGGCGAGTCTGCAGATCTTGCGCGGACACGTCACGCTGAGCACCGCGACCGAGAAATGGGAGGGCATCGACGGCGATCTGTTGGCCATCCCAGACGAACGCCACGGCTTGGTGGCACAACAGGATTCGGCCGTCCTACTCACAGTGGCGACCAGCTGACATCCACCTCGGGCACACCAGACGCCGAACCTCACCGACCACGTGCGCGGTTGTGAGCAACAGCGGTTCATCAACTGATTTCCCGCATTTCACCAATCGACGGGCATGAGCTCGTATGGTTACGGCTTATGGGCCGGTCAGCGGGGGTTGACGGTGAAGCGGCGAAGGCTCTGCTGGACATCGGCAGATTCTTCACCCGGTGGGACGAGTCTGACGACGGTCGCGCGGTGTTCCGTCGCGGCGGTCGCGACGGTGACGTGTTCTACCGCGACCGCTGGAGCCACGACAAGGTGGTGCGTTCCACCCACGGGGTCAATTGCACCGGATCGTGTTCGTGGAAGGTCTACGTCAAAGACGGCATCATCACCTGGGAAACCCAGGAAACCGACTACCCGTCCGTAGGTCCCGACCGTCCCGAGTACGAACCCCGCGGATGCCCGCGAGGGGCGGCTTTCTCCTGGTACACCTACTCACCCACCCGCGTCCGCTACCCTTATGCCCGCGGAGTTCTCGTGGAGATGTTCCGGGAAGCCAAGGCACGCCTGGGTGATCCGGTACTCGCCTGGGCCGATGTCGTCGACGATCCGTTGCGCCGCCGCTCCTATCAACGCGCTCGCGGCAAGGGTGGACTAATCCGGGTCTCGTGGGACGAGGCGATCGAGATCGCGGCCGCCGCCCACGTCCACACCATCAAGACCCATGGACCAGACCGGTGTACCGGCTTCTCCCCCATTCCAGCGATGTCGATGGTGTCGCACTGCGTCGGAACCCGGTTCATCCAGTTGATCGGCGGCGTGATGACGTCGTTCTACGATTGGTATGCCGATCTGCCGGTCGCCAGCCCACAGGTGTTCGGCGACCAGACCGACGTTCCCGAATCGGGCGACTGGTGGGATGCGACCTACCTGCTGATGTGGGGTTCCAACGTCCCCGTCACCCGCACCCCGGACGCCCATTGGATGGCCGAGGTCCGCTACCGCGGCACCAAGGTCGTCACCGTGAGTCCCGATTACGCCGACAACACGAAGTTCGCCGACGAATGGCTGCCCGCGCAGGCCGGCACGGACGCGGCGCTGGCGATGGCAATGGGACATGTAATTCTGACCGAGTATTTCGTACGGCGCCGCACACCGTTTTTCGATGATTACGTACGCACCTACACCGACCTGCCGTTCCTGATCCACCTCGACGAGCACGACGACGGATCGTATGTGCCCGGAAAGTTCGTCACCGCCGACGAACTCGACCTCGCCGCGTCTCCCGACGAAGACGTGTGGAAGACCGTACTGTTGGACGAGAACACCGGGCAACCCGTGGTCCCCAACGGTTCCATGGGTTTTCGCTACGCCGATTCCGGCATGGGCAACTGGAACCTCGATCTCGGCGGTGTCCGCCCCGCATTGAGTCTGCACGGCGCATCCGCCGAACCCGTGATGGTGGGCTTCCCGGCGTTCGACTCGCCCGACGGCAGCGGGACGGTGCTACGTCGCGGCGTGCCCACCCGCCGTGTCGGTGGGCACCTGGTCACCACCGTGTTCGACCTGATGTTGGCCCAGTACGGCGTTGCCCGTGACGGGCTGCCCGGCGACTGGCCGAGCGGTTACGACGACACCACCATCCCCTACACCCCGGCCTGGCAGGCCGAGATCACCAGTGTGCCGGCCGAGTCGGCGATCCGGATCGCCCGCGAATTCGCCACCAACGCCGACGAATCCGACGGTCGGTCGATGATCATCATGGGTGCCGGGATCTGCCAGTGGTTTCACGGCGACGCCACCTACCGGGCGATCCTGTCGTTGCTGATCCTCACTGGGTGTATGGGCCGCAACGGCGGCGGCTGGGCCCACTACGTGGGTCAGGAGAAGTGCCGACCGATCACCGGGTGGATCTCGCTGGCGAACGCGCTGGACTGGACCCGACCACCACGCACCATGACCGGAACCTCGTTCTGGTACATGCATACCGACCAATGGCGCAACGACGGCTACTCCACCGCTTCGCTGGCCTCTCCCCTGGCACGTGGGGTTCTTGGCGACCAACACACCGCCGATGCGATCGCCCAGTCCGCACGCCTGGGCTGGATGCCGTTCTACCCGCAGTTCTCGGCCAACCCGCTCGAGGTGGCCGAGGCCGCCGACGCAGCCGTCGCGGCGGGCGACGCCGACGACGTGGGCAGCTACGTCACCCAAGAGCTGACGTCGGGCGCTCTCACACCGTCGATCGCCGATGTGGACGCCCCCGAGAACTGGCCCCGCACATTGGTTCTGTGGCGCTCGAATCTGATGGGATCATCGGCGAAGGGCAACGAGTACTTCCTGCGTCACCTGCTGGGCACACACCACAACGTCCTGGGTACCGAGAACCCCAACACCCCACGACCGCGCGACGTCGCCTGGCACGACGACGCACCCGAGGGCAAGCTCGACCTGTTGGTCTCAGCGGATTTCCGGATGACGTCGACGACGTTGCTCTCCGACGTGGTGTTCCCGGCCGCGACGTGGTACGAGAAACACGATCTGTCCTCGACGGATATGCATCCGTTCGTGCACGCTTTCACCCCGGCGATCGATCCGCCGTGGGAGGCCAAGACCGACTTCGAGATGTTCCATCTGCTCGCGCGAAAACTTTCCGACCTCGCTCGCATACACCTCGGCGTGCGCAGCGACCTGGTGAGCGTGCCGTTGCAACACGACACACCCGGCGAGACGGCGCAACCCCATGGCCGGGTTCGGGATTGGGTGCGCAGTGATGCGCCTGCCCAACCGGGGCACAACACGCCGGTTTTCAGCGTGGTCGAACGCGACTACACCGCCATCGCCGACAAGTTGGCCACCATCGGGCCCCTGGCCGACTCGACGGGCTTCACGGTCAAGAACATCACCTACGACCTCGCCGCACAGACCGCCAGACTGGCCGAGGCCAACGGGGTCATGCTCGGCGGTGCCGGCGACTCCCGACCCGCGATCGACACCGACGCCAAACTCGCCGAGGCCATCCTCACCCTGTCGGGCACCACCAACGGCGAACTGGCCGTCAACGGCTTTGGCAAGCTCCAACAGCGCGTCGGGATGCCACTCGACGATCTTGCACGCGGGTCCGAGGAGAAGCGAATCCGGTTCGCCGACACCCAGCAGGCGCCGGTGCCGGTGATCACCTCGCCGGAATGGTCCGGATCGGAGACCGGTGGCCGACGCTATGCCCCGTTCACCGTGAACATCGAACGGCTCAAACCGTTCCACACCCTCACCGGGCGCATGCACTTCTACCTCGATCACGACTGGATGATCGACATCGGCGAGTCGCTGCCCATCTACCGCCCACCGCTGGACATGCACCTGCTGTTCGGCGAACCCAAGCTGGGTCCCGATGGCGGCCGGCAGATCACGGTGCGCTACCTCACGCCACATTCCAAGTGGTCCATCCACTCCGAGTACCAGGACAACCTGTTCATGCTGTCGCTGTCCCGCGGCGGACCGACCGCATGGCTCAGCCCGCAGGACGCCGCAGCCATCGACGTCTGCGACAACGACTGGATCGAATGCGTCAACGCCAACGGCGTGGTGGTCTGCCGGGCCATTGTCAGCCACCGCATGCCTGCAGGTGTCTGCTATGTCCACCACGCCCAGGAACGCACCATCGACGTCCCGAAGTCGGAGGCCACCGGCCGCCGCGGCGGCATTCACAATTCGACCACCCGCCTGCTGGTGAAGCCGTCCCACCTGATCGGCGGCTACGCGCAGTTGTCGTATGCCTTCAACTATCTCGGCCCCACCGGCAATCAGCGCGACATGGTCGCCACGATCCGCAAACGCAACCAGGAGGTGACGTACTGATGCGCGTGATGGCCCAGATGGGCATGGTGATGAACCTGGACAAATGCATTGGCTGCCATACCTGCTCGGTCACGTGTAAGCAGGCCTGGACCAACCGGGCCGGCACCGAGTACGTCTGGTTCAACAACGTCGAAACCCGGCCGGGACAGGGTTATCCGCGGCGCTACGAGGACCAGGACCAGTGGCGCGGCGGATGGAAGCTGAACAAGCGGGGCCGCCTGCGGCTCCGCACGGGTGGAAGGTTGCAGAAGCTCCTCACGCTGTTCGCCAGCCCGGTGCAGCCCACCCTGGACGACTATTACGAGCCGTGGACCTACGACTATCAGACCCTCGTCGACGCCCCGCTCGGCGACGATTTCCCGGTCGCGCGCCCGAAGTCGCTGATCACCGGCGAGGACACCAAGGTGACGTGGTCGGCCAATTGGGACGACAACCTCGGTGGCGCACCGGAAATGGGTCGACTCGACCCGATCGTGGCCAAGCTGCGCCGCGAATCCGAAGACGCGATCAAGTTGAGCTTCGAACAGACCTTCATGTTCTACCTGCCGCGGATCTGCGAGCACTGCCTCAACCCGTCGTGTATGGCGTCGTGTCCGTCGGGCGCGATCTACAAACGGTCCGAGGATGGCATCGTTCTCGTCGACCAGGACCGATGCCGCGGCTGGCGACAGTGCATCACTGGCTGCCCCTACAAGAAGATCTATTTCAACCACAAGTCCGGCAAGGCCGAGAAGTGCACCTTCTGCTATCCGCGGGTCGAGGTGGGGCTACCCACCGTGTGCTCAGAGACGTGCGTCGGGCGGTTGCGTTACCTGGGCCTGTTTCTCTACGACGCTGACGCCGTCACCGACGCGGCATCGACCTCCGACGAACAGGACCTTTACCAGGCCCAGCTGGACCTCTTGCTCGACCCGGAAGATCCCGAGGTCATCACAGCAGCACGTGTACAGGGCATCCCGGACGACTGGCTCGACGCCGCCCGTCGGTCACCGGTGTACGCACTGGCCAAGAAGTACCGCGTCGCATTGCCCCTACATCCGGAATACCGCACCATGCCGATGGTCTGGTACGTTCCGCCGCTGTCGCCGATCGTCGATCTGCTCACCGATCAGGGCCACGACGGCGAGAGTCACCGCAACCTGTTCGGGGCCATCGACGCCTTGCGCATCCCGGTGGACTATCTCGCCGAATTGTTCACCGCCGGCGACAGTTCGGTGATCGAGAACGTGCTGCGCCGCCTGGCTGCGATGCGGGCGTACATGCGTAATGTGACGCTGGGCCGCGAGCTCGACGCGTCGATTCCGGCCGCAGTCGGCATGACCGAAGAAGAGATGTACCGCATGTACCGGCTGATGGCGATCGCCAAATACGACGAACGCTACGTCATCCCGACCGCGCACCTCGAACAGGCGCACGACCTCGAAGAGATGGGCTGCTCCCTCGACTACGACGACGGGCCCGGCATGTTCGACTCGTCGGCGTTCGGGGAGGCCAGCGGGCGCCCGGCACCGGTGTCGGTGGAGACGTTCCATGCCCTGCGGCAACGTCAGACCACCGACACCGCTGCGGGCTCCGACTCGTTGGCCGGCCGCACCAACCTGCTCAACTGGGACGGCAACGGAGCCCCCGACGGCCTGTTCCCGCGACGATCGGAACGCACATGAGGTGGCGCCGGTCGCGGACCGCCGACCCCGCCGTCATCGCCCAGGCGGCCTCGGTGTGCCTGAGCTATCCCGATGACGACACGCTGGCGCTGGTCCCACTTCTCGACGCCGCACTCGCCGAACAACCCGCCACCGACCAGTCAGTCGCCCCGCTTCGCTCGTTCGTCACCCACCTTCGCGACACCGATCCAATGACGCTGCGGCAGCACTACATCGAGATCTTCGACCTCTCTCGTCGACACACCCTCTACCTGTCGTACTGGTCTGCCGGGGACACCCGCCGGCGCGGCTCGGTGCTCAGCGAATTCAAACAGCGCTACCGCGACAGCGGCTTGTTGGTCGACCTGCGCGGAGAATTGCCCGATCATCTGCCCATCGTGCTGGAGTTCACCGCCCGCGATCGGTATGCCGGCACCCAACTCCTCGTCGAGCATCGCCGGGCCCTTGAGTTGCTGCGTCTGGCACTGGAAGAGCGGCAGACTCCCTATGCCGACGTCATCGGCGCCGTGTGCGCAACCCTGCCGGGCGTCTCGCCAACCGAACGCGACGCGGTGATGGCGATGCGAGATGCGTCCGCACCCGTCGAAACGGTGGGGTTGGCCCCGTTCGATCCACGTCTGCTACCGCTCACCCCAACGGCCGTCGGCACCCAACCGATGTCGAGATCACAGGCGAACCAATGAACGTGGCGCTCTGGGGAGTCCTACCGTACGTGACGCTGCTGCTGCTGATCGGCGGCACCATTTGGCGGTACCGCTACGACAAGTTCGGCTGGACCACCCGATCCTCCGAGCTCTACGAGTCCCGGCTGCTCCGGATCGGGTCACCGCTGTTCCACTTCGGCATTCTCGTGGTGATCATCGGCCACGCGATGGGTTTGGTAATCCCCGAGTCGTGGACGGAGGCGATCGGGGTCTCCGAGCACCTCTATCACGTCGTCGCCGCCGGCTTCGGCCTGATCGCGGGGGTCGCGACCTTGGGTGGAATCGCGATTCTGATCTACCGCCGACGGCGTACCGGGCCGGTCTTCATGGCCACCACGGCCAATGACAAGTTGATGTACGTGGTCCTCACGGGCGCACTGGTTCTGGGCGTCTACATCACCCTCATCGGCACTCTGCCCGACGCCGAGGGCGTCAATTATCGCGAGACCGTGTCGCCGTGGTTCCGGTCGATCTTTGTGCTGCAACCCGATGTGGATGCGATGGCCGCCGCACCGCTGCGCTTCCACATCCACGTGCTCGTCGGGATGTTGGTGTTCGCGATGGTGCCTTTCACCCGGCTCGTCCACGCCTTCACCGCGCCGGTGCACTATCTGTTCCGACCCTACATCGTCTACCGCAGCCGGGATGTCGCGCAGTCGCCCGGCAGTCGCTCGTACCGGCCCGGTTGGGCGCCCGTCGGAACAAAGGATCGCCAGCGATGACCACCGCCACGTCGACCCCGGCAGATCTCCGGTCGGGTCAGACCCTCAACCTCGCCCTCGCGACGCTTGCCTTCTGCATCAGCTTCTGGGCATGGAATCTCATCGCTCCGCTCGGTGTGCGCTATGCCGAGGTCCTGCACCTGTCGTCGACCCAGAAGTCGGTGTTGGTCGCGATCCCGATCATCGTCGGTTCGGTGGGGCGCATCCTCACCGGCGCACTCACCGACCGATACGGCGGCCGGTTGATGTTCCCCGTTCTGCTGATCGCGACCGCACCCTTCGTGGTGTTGGTCGCAGTCGCCGGCGAGGTCGGGTCCTATCCGATGATGCTCGTCGTCGGCTTCTTCCTCGGTATCTCCGGCACCACGTTCGCGGTCGGCATCCCGTTCGTGAACGCCTGGTATCAACCGTCCAAGCGCGGTTTCGCCACCGGTATCTTCGGCGCCGGTATGGGCGGGACCGCGTTGTCGGCGTTCTTCACGCCGCGCTTCGTCAGTTGGTTCGGCTACGTCACCACCCACGTGATCGTCGCGGCGGGACTGGTCGTGGTGGCGGTGATCGTGTGGATGTTCATGCACGATTCGCCCGCCTGGCAGCCCAATCGCGCGGCCGTGACACCGAAACTCATCGCCGCTGCGAAACTCCCCATCACCTGGCAGATGTCATTCCTTTACGCAGCGACCTTCGGTGGTTTCGTCGCCTTCTCCACCTATCTGCCCACCTATCTCAAGGACATCTACGACTTCGACCTGCAGGCGGCCGGCACCCGCACCGCGGGATTCGCGGTCGCAGCTGTCATCGCACGACCCATCGGAGGCGTACTGTCCGACCGGTTCGGACCCAAGCTGATCACCTTCATCTCCTGCGCCGGTGCTGCGGTGCTGGCGATCTGGATGATCACCGAGCCTCCGCTGGAGTTCCTGGCGGGCCTCGACTTCGTGCTGATGGCGGTCTGCATGGGACTCGGGTCGGGATCGGTGTTCACCTGGGTCGCGCAATCCGCCCCGACCGAACGAGTGGGATCTGTCACCGGCATCGTCGGCGCCGCGGGCGGCCTGGGCGGCTTCTTCCCGCCGATGGTGATGGGCGCGACCTACAACGCCGAGGAGCACAGCTACACGGTCGGCCTCGCATTGCTCGTGGTCTTCGCGACCGGCGCCGCGGTGTTCACGCTGTTGGGAATCAAACGGGGGCCGGTCCGCGAGCACGCGACATAGCGCGTCGCGACACCCGAAATCGCGGCGCCGGCCGACGACGGCGGGACATCGCCGAGCCCACGGTGGCGCCGACCGATATATTTCTCTCGATGACTGTCGCTTCCCGCCATCGGCCACTTCCCGCGATCACCGCCGAGATCGTCCGCCGATGATCGATGGCCTACCCGCGGCGATGTCCGTCGACCCGAGCCGCGCTCGACGCGCGCGTACACCACCGCGCCGTGCCGCGCAGATCAGTGACGCCGTGTCGGCAGACCATCTGGCTTCGCGACCGACGAGGAGTCACTGACGTTGGATCACGCCTCGCTGACACCGTCGCAGAGCGCGGTGCTGTTCGTCTTGTTGTCCCAGGCACGGGAAGTACCCAACCCGGAGCTGCGCCGCCTGGCCCCAGAACTCACCCGCAGGAGCCGCGAGACGCTCAACGACCTGGGCCTCATCGAGTCGGTCCGCGGACCGCGCAACAGCTACGTGCATGCGCTCACCGACCGTGGATGGGCGTGGTGCAGCCGGGAACTCGCAGCCGATCCGCCCCACCGATCACAACCCCCGATCCGGGCCCTGTACGCGGTGATGGCTGCCATCGGCCGCTACCTCGATACCGAAGATCTGCGGCTGCACGAGGTGTTCCGTCCGGCCGAACAGCCCATCACCGAACAGCCCGACACCGAGCCATCCGGGTCCGACCGATCCGCGACGATCGGCATCGAGAGCCGAATCCGATCGGCCTACCACGATCTCGCGCCACGTCCGGGCGCATGGGTGGCGGTGGCGGCGCTGCGTACTGCCCTGTCCGACGAGGCCGCCGACACCGTCGACGACGCGTTGGTGAACCTCCAGCGCAGTCCGGGGGTGAGTCTGATTCCGCAAGAAGACCGGGCACTGCTCAGTAGAGCCGACCGCGACGCCGCGGTGGTCGTCGGCACCCAGGAGTGTCATCTCTTTGCCATCGAGGAGCTGTGATGATGGATGAACGCACCCGGCAGGCGTTGGAATCGATACGTCTCGACTGGGCCGCCACCCCGGACGACGTCTGGGGAGCCCAGGCTCCCTTGCATGTCCCCGGCCTGCACGAGTCCACCGTCGACGACATCATGCGCGCCTTCGTCGACGCGCAGCGCAGCAAGGGGACGAGCCCACTCGGTGTCGCCGTGCGGGGTCCCGCAGGCGCCGGGAAGACACATCTGCTCGGTCAGGTGCGCGAACGCGTCCAGGCGGGAGGCGGGTACTTCTTCCTGGTGAAGCTGCTCGATGGTGAGGACTTCTGGCGTTCGGTGTTGGTTGCCATGTTGGAGGACCTCAGCCGGCCCACCCCGACGCACCGCTCCCAACTCGCCCAGCTGCTCGACCGACTCGGCACGGCCACCGGCGTCGAACCCGACGACCTGGCGGCGGTGACCGGCGAGACGTCGGTGACCCCAGACATCCTGGATCGGTACGTGACCGCCGTCTACACCACGCACTCGCGGCACCGCCGACGGTCTCAGCACATCTTGCGCGCGCTGGTGCTGACCGAGGCCGACGACTTCGCGACCAAGGATCTCGGCGAGGCGTTCCTGCACCTCGACGTCGACGACAGCGAGGAGCTCGCGGAGTGGGGAATCCGCAACGCACGCCTGGGCTACCAGGAGATCGTCGAGAACATCTCGCGCATCATCGCTTTCGACAATGCGACGGTGCTGGCCATCGACCAGATCGACACGCTGATCGAGGCGGCCAAATCAGAGAACCGACACGACGAGAACTCGGTCGAGAAGGTGGCTCACGGCCTGATGTCCATCCGCGAGACGATGAGCCGGACGGCGGCCGTGGTCTCCTCGATCACCGCAGCGTGGGAGTATCTCGAGGCCAATGTCATGGCGTCGGCGATGGACCGGTTCCGCCAGCCACCACGACTGCAGCGTCCGCCATCTGCCGACTTCGGTCGGGCGTTGCTGGCCAAGCGGTTCGCGCCGTGCTTCGCCGAGGCGGACTTCATCGCGCCGTATCCCACCTGGCCGGTCTCGGACGCCGCACTGTCGGCGTCCGTCGACTTCACCCCGCGGGAACTGATGCGGACTGTCGACCGGCACATCGGGGCATGCCTGCGCGCCGACGCCTTCCGCGAGATGGCGTCGTTGACAACCGACACGCCGGTCGAGCCGGTACCCACCGACAACGAAAGACCGGAACTGGCACAACTCGATCAGCGCTTCGCGGAGCTGCTCGCGGCGGCCGATCCCTCCCTCGCCCTGACGCCGGAGTCGGAGGATCAGACCGTGCCGGCTCTGTTGCAGGCCGGGTTCGCCTCCTGGATCGAGGCACTCGGCGACACCGGTGACGCCTTCCGCCAGGACCCCAAGCCCAGTCCCAAAGCCGTGCTCCACGGACGGATCACGCGGATTCTCGATCCCGAGACCGATGCCGAGGAATCGTGGAGCTTCCGGGCCGTCTCGGCCACGCACCCACGCTCGGTGCAGGCCCGTCTCGCCAACGCGACGACCGCCGCCGGGCTGTCACTCGGCAGCGCCGCACGCACCCTGGTCATCCTCCGCCGCGGCCCCTGGCCGTCGGGGGCCAAGACCGCGGAGATGGTCACCGAACTCCACCAGCGGGGTGGACGGGTCGTCGCCTGGACCGACGACGACATCACGGTCCTCACCGCACTCGCGCGGATACGTTCGGAGCGTTCGGAATTTCTCAGCGAATGGACCGCCCGCCGAAACCCCGCCGCGCGAGTCGGTTTCATCGCGAAGATCCTCGAGCCCGCCGCGCGCGCCGTCCCGCCTGCCGCAACGGTCGACGACCTCGTCCGGACCGACCAGCCGGCACGACACGAACGGCCACGGGGCCGCTCCGCCGTCACGCCCGATCGCAGCGGCGACCGTTACGCGGTGTCCGCGCTCAGTGAGTCGGCCACGAGTGTCGTGCTCGGCGCCGCCGCACGGCCACCCGCGCCGATCATCAGTGGCGATGCCGACGCCGGGAAGATCACCATGGGTGCAGAGGTCGGGTCCGGACGTCCGGTCACCATCGCGCTCGAGGCCCTGCGCAAACACACCGCGATCTTCGCCGGGTCCGGTTCCGGCAAGACCGTCCTGATCCGACGGATCGTCGAAGAATGTGCGCTGCAGGGTGTCTCGTCGATCGTGTTGGACGTGAACAACGATCTGTCACGGCTCGGCTCGGCATGGCCGCACGACGAGCGCACGTGGGCCGACGACGCGGAACGCGACAAGGCCGCCGACTACATCGCCGGGACCGAGGTCGCCGTGTTCACCCCGGGCCGTTCGTCGGGCCGTCCGTTGAGCTTTCGCCCGCTCCCGGATCTGAGTGAGGTCACCGACGACGCGGACGAGTTCGAGGCGGCCGTGGAAGCGGCGACGGCCGGACTCATCCCCCGGGCGATGGTCGGCGGCAAGACCGCCAAGGCCACGCAGTCACGGGCCGTGTTGATGGACTCTCTGCGCTATTTCGGTCGACGGCAGTCCGGCGGGATCGTCGAGTTCATCGATCTGCTGACGGACCTGCCCGACGACGTCAGCGGACTGCGGGAGGCGCGCCGCTATGCCGCCGAGATGGCCGAGAACCTCAAGGCCGCACGCGCATACGACCCGCTCTTCGGCGGCACCGGAGCGCCCGCGAACCCCGCGGTCCTGCTCACGCCGTCTCCCGGGTATCGCGCCCGCGTCTCGGTGATCAACCTCTCGGCATTAACCAGCGATGACAAGAGACAGAACTTCGTCAACGAACTGCAGATGGCGCTGTTCGCGTGGATCAAGAAGCACCCAGCCGAGGGGCGGCCGCTCGGCGGACTCTTCGTGATGGACGAAGCGCAGAACTATGCGCCCGCCGACCGTGGCACCGCCTGCCTGCAGAGCACGTTGGCGTTGGTGTCGCAGGCACGCAAGTACGGACTCGGCCTGGTGTTCGCGACGCAGGCACCCAAGGGTCTCAACGCCAAGATCCCCGGCAATTCCGCCACGCAGTTCTTCGGCATGCTCAACGCACCTGTGCAGATCGCGACCGCACAGGAGATCGCCCGCGCGAAGGGCAGTTCGATCGGCGACGTCGGCCGCCTGAGCACCGGCGTGTTCTACGTCGCGCGCGAGGGCGCCGGGTTCACCAAGGTGACGACCCCGCTCTGCTTGAGTCATCACCCGCCGAGTCCGCCCACCGAGGACGAGGTGGTTGGGATCGCGCAGCGATCGGCAAGCTGATCCGCGCTGCGCCGATCGCTCGTCTCCTTCGGCCGCTTGGAGCCGGATGAACCTGTCGGACCCGCCTGGTCTACTGGACCGCACCTTCGAACAAAGGAGCGAACATGTCCGACCACGCCGCCGCGATCCGGGGGTTGCCGCGATGGCATCCCGAGCCGCTCGTCCAGGACACGATCCATCGCATTCGAGCACACGGGTGGTCGGTGACCGCGGTCTCGGAGTTGTGCGCCGAGTGCGCGGAGGAATGCGAGGTACCCGACTGCGCCTTCGCCTATTCCACCGGCCTAACGCTGCATTCGATCCCCGAGCTGATCGTCTACGGCCTAGACGCCGCAACCTCCGGCGCGGTGATCAACGAACTCGGGGACCTGCTGCATCGGTGCGACTGGACCGAACTCGTGCAGGCCGGCACCGAGATCTGTGTCGCCGCACTGGATGTGCCGCTACGCCTCGTCGAACTCATCGACAAGGACGACATGTGCGTGAGCAACGTCCTGTTCCCCGACGCGCCCGCCCTGCAGGTGATCTGGCCCGACGACTGGGGTCACTTCCCTTGGGATGAGGCGTACGCGCTCGAGCCGGAGCATCAACCGGTGAAGGGCGTTCTGTCCGATCCAGCGGTCCCGATCACCGGACCGCGAGTCATCTCGCGCAGCTACGGTCCCAACCGGAAGGAACGCCGGCGACGGAAACCCACTGCCGGGTAGCACGATCGGCCCCACCTCCGTCGTGGAGGTGGGGCCGATCGCCAAACCCTTCGAATCCGTAGTAGTTACCGGCGTGTAGCGCCGGTTGGTACTACGGGATCGGGAGTTACCAGCTGGACTTCTGCACGCCCGGGAGCTCGCCGGCGTGCGCCATGTCGCGCAGGCACACGCGGCACAGACCGAACTTGCGGAACACCGAGTGCGGACGACCGCACTTGTTGCACCGGGTGTAGGCCCGCACGGCGAACTTGGGCTTCTTGTTGGCCTTGTTGACCAGAGCCTTCTTTGCCATGTCAGTTCTCCTTCACGGAGTTGTCTTTGAACGGGAAGCCCAGGTGACGCAGCAGCGCGCGGCCTTCCTCGTCGTTGGTCGCCGTGGTCACGACGGTGATGTCCATACCGCGCGGCCGGTCGATCTTGTCGATGTTGATCTCGTGGAACATCGACTGCTCGTTGAGGCCGAACGTGTAGTTGCCGTTGCCGTCGAACTGGCGATCGGAGAGTCCGCGGAAGTCGCGGATACGCGGCAGTGCGATGGACACGAGACGGTCCAGGAACTCCCACATCCGGTCGCCGCGCAGCGTGGCGCGGGCACCGATCGGCATGCCCTCACGCAGCTTGAACTGCGCGATGGACTTGCGGGCGCGCCGGATCTCCGGGCGCTGACCGGTGATCAGCGCGAGGTCCTCGACGGCACCGTTGATCAGCTTGGCGTCGCGGGCGGCGTCGCCGACACCCATGTTCACGACGACCTTGACCACGCCGGGGATCTGCATGACGTTGGCGTAGTCGAACTCGGTGTTGAGCGCGTCCTTGATCTCCTCGCGGTAGCGAGTCTTCAGGCGCGGCTGGGTCTTGGTTTCAGTAGAAGTCATGATCAGATGTCCTTCCCGTTCTTGCGGGAAATACGGACCTTCTTGCCGGACTCCTCGTCCACGCGGTAGCCCACGCGGGTCGGGTTTCCGTCGGAGTCCACGACCATCACGTTCGACACGTGGATCGGGGCCTCCTGGGTCACGATGCCGCCGGAGGATGCGCCACGCTCGTTGGCCGAGGCGGCGGTGTGCTTCTTGATGCGGTTGACGCCCTCGACCAGAACTCGCTGCTCCTGCGGGAAGGCCTGGATGACCTTGCCCTTGGCGCCCTTGTCCTTGCCCGAGATGACGATCACGGTGTCACCCTTGTGCACCTTCATGTCAGATCACCTCCGGTGCCAGCGACACGATCTTCATGAACTTCTTCTCACGCAGCTCACGGCCGACCGGGCCGAAGATGCGGGTCCCGCGGGGATCGCTCTCACCCTTGAGGATGACGGCCGCGTTCTCGTCGAAGCGGATGTAGCTGCCGTCCGAACGGCGGCGCTCCTTGGAGGTGCGCACGACGACGGCCTTGACGACCTCGCCCTTCTTCACGTTGCCACCGGGGATGGCGTCCTTGACAGTGGCGACGATCACATCACCAATGCCGGCATAGCGCCGCGAGGAACCGCCGAGCACGCGGATGCAGAGGATTTCCTTTGCTCCGGTGTTGTCGGCGACCCGCAGGCGAGATTCCTGCTGAATCACTCGTTGTCTCCTTGACCTGGACTTGTATGCCCGCCGGATTGCCGACCCGACGCACACGGTCTGCTGCCCACCGGACACGCGCCTGCCTGGGGTTTTCGTCTTCCGACGGCCATCCCAGTGGGTTCGCGAGCCGATTTGCGGCACGTCGGTGCCGCAGGCAACCCCACAAGTGTAGGGGAAACCGCAGGTGGGGACCAAATCCGTGGAGCACTCCACGTGCGCAGTCATTTTCACGACAGGTTACCGGGTCAAGCCGGCGCGATTCCGCATGCTCTCGGCGCGATTCCGGAATCTGTCGGCGGGGCCGGAAAGCAGACCAATCCGCCCACCCTTCGCCACGCGAAGTACCCGCAGACGGCACACATGGTCGGCCACCCGGCCGATGGCACCGCCGAGACGAGGAGGACTGCGTGACCACCGACAACGTCATCCGCACCGATGCCCACTCCGCCGACGGCCTCGGCGCACCGCTGTCGATGACCGCCGCCCAGCGCGGCATCTACTACGCCCAGCAACTCGACCCCGATGTGCCGATGGCGGTGGCGGCCTTCGCCGAGTTCCGCGACGCGGTCGACGGGGACATCATGCAGCGCGCCGTCGCCGTGACCTGCGACGAGACCGAATCGGGACTGCTGCGCCTGGTGGACGCCGGCGACGACGAACCGCACGTGGTGGTGGACCGCACCCGCACGGTCACCCTGGGGCGACGTGACTTCAGCGCGGCCGACGATCCACGTGCGGCGGCGATGACCTGGATCGACGAGCATCGGTCCCAGGTCACCGACCTGTTCACCGATCCGCTGCTCGAGACCTATCTGCTGCGCCTCGGCGACAGACATCACATTTGGTACTGCTGGGGTCACCACCTGGCGTTCGACGGGTACGCGGCGATGTACATGATGCTGCGCGTCGCACAGCACTACACCGCAATCGTCGACGGCGACGAAGCCCCGCCGGCCGACATCGCCTCGATGGCCGACATCGCCGCACTCGACGCCGAGTACCGGTCGTCCGATCAGTTCGACCGGGACCGCGCGCACTGGGCGGCCACCCTGCTCGATGATGCGCATGCGGGCGGCGACAGTGGGCAACTGCCCGAGATCACGTCGCTGTCGTCGGCGACCGCGGCAGCCGCGCCGACCGCAACCGTGCGGGCGCACACCCTGCCGCGGGCGTTGGTCGACCGCATCCGTGCCCGCGCCACCGAACACGGTGTGCGCGCCGCGTCGGTGATCACTGCCGCGGTCGCCGCCTACCTGGCACGGCTCAACGACCGCGACACGACCATGCTGAGCCTGCCGATGGCTGCCCGCGACCGCGACATCCTGCGGACCTCGGCCGGCCTGACCTCCAACGTCGTGCCGGTGCGCGCACGCATCGACGGTGGTGCGCAACCGGTGTCCGTCGCCGACCTCCTGGGATCGGTGAACCGTGAGATCAAACAGGCCGTGCGCCACCAGAAGTTCCGCCACGAGGACATCACCGGCGATGTGCTCGGCGCCCCCGGGGGCCGACGTGGCTTCTTCGGCCCGATGGTCAACGTGATGCTGTTCTTCGAGCACATCGATTTCGGCACCCTGCGCGGCGAACTGAATGTCCTGTCCACCGGCCCGGTCGAGGATGCGTCGGTCAATGTCTATGACGGCTTCACCGGCGGGATGCGGCTCGATCTCGAGGCCAATCCGAATGTCTACTCACCATGGGAGATCCGCACCCACCATGGGCGAATCGTGGAGTTCCTGGAGCGGTTCGTCACGGCCGACCCGGCAACCGCGGTCGGCGACCTCGCGGTGATGGGTGATGAAGAAGCCCGCACCGTGGCACACACGGCTATCGGGGAGCCCGTCGACCTCGGCGACACTACCCTGCTCGATCTGCTCTCCGATGCCGCCGGCCGTCACGGTCGCCGGGCAGCTTTGCTCGACGATTCTCCCGTCTCCGATTCCCCCGTCTCCGAGTACACCGTCTCCGAGTCCCCTGTCTCCGAGTACACCGACCACATCGGCGCGACAATCGGTCAGCTCAGCTACGCCGAATTGACCGCGCGCGCCGAAGCCGTCGCGGCGGGCCTGCGGGCCCGCGGTGTCGGGCCGGAGAGTGTGGTCGGGGTGGCGTTGCCCCGCAGCATCGACCAGGTGGTGGCGCTGCACGCGACGATCCGCGCCGGTGGTGCCTTTCTGCCCATCGACCCGGACGAACCTGCCGAACGACTCGGTCACATCATGTCGACCGCCCGACCGACCCTGGTGATCGGCGCCCTCGGCCGCCCACAGACCACCGACCCGACTGTCGAGACCGTCACCCTGTCCGGTCTCGCCGACCACTCCGCGGCTCCGGCGGTCACCACCCGCGCCGCCCGTCGCCGCGTACGCGACTCCCTACGCGGCGATCACCCCGCCTACGTCCTGTTCACCTCTGGGTCGACCGGAAAACCCAAGGGTGTCATGATCTCCCACCGGGCGATCGTCAACCGCCTGCGCTGGATGCAGTCGCGCTACACCCTCACCCCCGACGACCGGGTCCTGCAGAAGACCCCCGCCACCTTTGACGTGTCGGTGTGGGAGTTCTTCTGGCCGTTGGTGTCCGGTGCATCACTGGTGATCCCGCGCCCGGACGGGCACCGCGATCCGTGGTATCTGCGGGACGTGATCGCAGCGACACAGATCACCACCGTCCACTTCGTCCCGTCGATGCTGTCCACCTTCTCCGCCGCTCACGGCGACGACGCGGCCGCGACTCACGACGATCTGGGCTCGCTGCGGCAGATCTTCACCAGCGGGGAGGCGTTGACGCCGGAGACCGTCGGCGCCACCGCCACGCTCACCGATGCACCGATCCACAACCTCTATGGGCCCACCGAGGCCGCGATCGACGTGACCTTTCACGACCGCTGCGCCACCGACGACAGCACGGTGCCGATCGGTACTCCGGTATGGAACACCGCCGCATGCGTGCTCGACCACCGTCTGCGACCGCAACCGATCGGAGCGGTCGGCGAACTGTATCTGTCCGGCGTGCAACTCGCGCGGGGCTACACCGGCCGCGCGGATCTGACTGCGGGACGATTCGTCGCCGACCCGCACGGTGGCGGCGACCGCCTCTACCGCACCGGGGATCTGGTCCGGCGCCGTCCCGACGGCGAACTGGAGTATCTCGGGCGCAGTGACTCCCAGGTCAAGATCCGCGGCCAGCGAGTCGAGCTCGGTGAGGTGGAAGCCGCCCTGAGCACACTGAGTGGCGTCCGCTCGGCAGCCGTCCTCATCCGCGACGACGTCGTCGCCGGTGAACAGACGCTCGTCGGGTACGTGATCGGCGACAACGACCTCGGTGACCGTGATCTCCGCGTCGAACTCGGCGACCGGCTCCCCGAGCACATGATCCCCACCGCCATCGTGGTGCTCGACGAGCTGCCCACCACACCCAACGGGAAACTCGACCGGCGTGCGCTGCCGGCGCCCGCGTATCGCGACGCCGGAGAGTACGTCGCCCCGACGGCACCGCTGGACGCGCTGGTCGCCGACACTGTCTCCGCCGTCCTGGGCGTGGACCGGATCTCGATGACCGATAGCTTCTTCGACATCGGTGGCAACTCGTTGTCGGCGACCCGGGTCGCGGCACGCCTGACCCGATCGACGGGCCACCGCGTGGGTATCCGGACCCTGTTCGACGCCAAGGACATCGCGGGTATCGCCGACGCCGTCCGGTCGCTCGGTGTCGACGAGACCGTGCTCGCCGACGCGCCCGCGCCGGACGTCGCGACTGCCGACATCGCTTCTGCCGACCTCCCTGCCGGGCCCGTCCCGCTCTCGCCGGCGGCCACCCGACTCTGGCTGACCAACCGGATGGAGACCACCGACGCCGCGACCTACAACATCCCGTTCACGGTCCGGCTGGTCGGCGAGCTCGACACCGACGCCCTGGCGGAGGCGATGCGCGATGTCGTCGCCCGGCATGAACCGTTGCGCACCCGCGTGACCGAACACGCCGGGACCCCGTACGCCGACGTGATCGACGCAGCCGACGTGGATCTCCGGGTTCCGGTGCTCGACGCCGAGGCGGCCTCGCCGGTGACCGAATTCGCTTCGGCACCATTCGACCTCGCCGCCGACCTGCCGATCCGGGCACGAATCATCCGTACCGGCGACGCCGACCACCATCTGACCGTGGTGATCCATCACATCGCCGCCGATGGCTGGTCGCTGGCACCACTGGCCACCGATCTCGCGCAGGCCTATCGTGCCCGTCGCGATGGTGCGGCACCCGACTTCGTCGCGCTCCCACTGACCTACTCTCAGGTCAGTGCCCGGCGACACGCACAACTCGCCGACACCGTGGCCGAGGACCTCGGCTTCTGGTCTGCCGAACTGGCCGATGCGCCGCGCGAGACCGAACTGCCTTTCGATCGCCCACGTCCCCGCGTTCCCGATGCGACCGGCGGCCTGCTGCACGCCGGCCTCGAACCGGCTGTGCACCAGAAGGTCCGAGACATCGCCGAAGCCCACGGGTCGACGGTGTTCATGGTGTGCCACGCGCTGGTGGCGACGCTGCTGCGCAGCATGAGCCAGACCTCCGACATCTCTGTCGGCACGCCGGTCTCCGGCCGCGGCGACGCCGAGGTGGACGCGATGGTCGGGATGTTCGTCAACACCGTCGTCCTCCGGACCGACGTGGCCAAGGACAGCTCGTTCGCCGAGCTGCTGACGCACGTCCGCGACCGAGACCTTGCTGCGTTCGAGCATGCCGACCTGCCGTTCGACCGGCTGGTGACCGAACTCAACCCGGACCGGGGTAACTCGCATCCGCTCTTTCAGGTGTCCGTGGCACTCGAGGACAGCTCCGCCATCGACGTGGACTTCGCCGGACTGGCGGCCACCGCATCGCGGATCGACACCGGACACACCAAATTCGACTTGCAGTTCACCTTCACCGAGCATCGCGCCGCCGACGGCGGACCGGGCGGAATGAGCATCGAACTCGGTTATGCTGCAGCATTGTTCGACCGTTCGACCATCACCGGACTGAGCACCAGGTTGCGTCGCCTGATCACCGCGGTCCTCGCCGACCCGCAGGTCACCATCGGCGACGTCTCGCTGCTGGAACCGATTGAGCGACTCGATCTGGTTCCCGCGGTGGGCGCCGGGAAGCGCCCGGTCGAGCACCTGTCCCGCATCCTGACGACCGCCGTCGACGCCGAACCGCACCGGGTGGCCGTCACCGACGGCACCCGCGCACTCACCTATTCCGAACTCGACGCCGCCGCCAACCGGCTGGCCCGACTGCTGCTCACGCTCGGAGCGGGACCCGAGAGGTTCGTCGCCGTGTCGATGCCGCGCGGCGTCGACTGGATCGTCACACTCTGGGCGATCGCCCGCACCGGCGCGGCGTGGGTCCCGGTGGATCCGGAGTATCCCGCCGAGCGCATCGCCTTCATGATCGATGACTCCGGCGCAGAACTGGTGGTGACCACCCGCGACAGCGACCCCGGCGTCGAGCGAGCACACACCGTGCTTCTCGACGACGACGGGATCCGTGCCGAGCTCGACGAACTCGACGCGACGGCGCCGACCGACACGGACCGCCACGCGCCGCTCGACGTCGACCATCCGGCGTATCTGATCTACACCTCGGGCACCACCGGCACCCCGAAGGGTGTGGTGGTCAATCACCGAGGCATCGCCGACTTCGCCGCCGAGGAGGTGCGCGCATTCGGTCTGAGCCCCGAGAGCCGGACCCTGCAACTGGCCTCCCCCAGCTTCGACGCCTCGGTTCTCGAACTGCTGATGGCCGTGTCTGCGGCGGCCACCATGCATGTCGCACCGTCCGGGGTCGTCGGTGGGCGTGAACTCGCCGAACTGCTGCGGGCACATCGCATCACCCACGCATTCCTGACGCCGTCGTTGTTGTCGACGATGGATCCCGATGAGCTCCCGGACCTTCGGACGCTCGTCATCGGTGGCGAGCACCCCAACCCGGAGGTCGTGCGGCGATGGTCGGCCCGCCGGGCCCTGTTCAACGCGTACGGGCCCACCGAGACCACCGTGGTCGCCACCATGTCCGGTGAGATCGACCCAGGCGACGAAATCCTCACCATCGGCCGTCCGATCCGCGGGATTGCCGCGATGGTGCTGGACGAACGGTTGCAGCCGGTCGCACCCGGGTCGGTCGGCGAACTCTACATCGCCGGCCCGCACCTGGCCCGTGGGTACCACGGGGTGCGACCGCTGACCTCGAAACGCTTCGTCGCCAACCCCTATGGCGATCCCGGCGACCGCATGTACCGCACCGGCGACCTGGTGCGGTGGACCAGTGACACACCGGAACCGACCGGACGCCGACTGGAGTTCCGTGGCCGTGCCGACCATCAGATCAAGATCCGCGGCCACCGGATCGAACTCGGCGAGATCGACGCCGCCCTCGTCAACGACGACCTGGTGACCGCCGCGGTGGCCACCACCGTCGGCGCTCCGTCGACGGCCCGGCTCGTCGCCTACGTCACCCTCACCGGGGCCGCCCGCGACGCCGGCGGCGACGTGACAGCCGACATCCGAGCTCGTCTGGCGCAGCGGTTGCCCCGGCACATGATCCCGTCGGCGATCATCGAACTCGACGAGATCCCCACCACCCCGATCGGCAAGGTCGATCTCCGGGCGCTGCCCGACCCGGCGTCACTCGGCATCGACACCGACACGAGCTATGTGGCGCCACGTACCGCCGCCGAACGGTCGGTGGCCACACTGCTGGCCGAACAGCTGGGCCTCGACGTCTCCGAGATCGGCCGCGACCACGACTTCTTCGATCTGGGCGGCAACTCGTTGTCGGCGACCCAACTGGTGGGCGGTCTCGAGCAGATCGCCGGGCGCCGGGTGAGCGTGCGAGAAGTGTTCGAGCACTCCACCGTCGCCGCGATGGCCCGTCTTGCCGCGGACGTCGGCGACCGGGCACCGGCCGAATCGGGTACCACCGACAGCAACCCGGTCGACCAGGCGACGGACACACATCCGCTCTCCCAGCTGCGCCACGATCCCGACGCCGTCGTGGCCCCCGGACCGGCGCAGCAGCAGCTCTGGTTCCTCAACCGCCTGGCAAGCGACGAACAGGCCGGTGGCGAGGCGGGCGGCACGGAGATGTCAGCCAGTGCCTACAACATCGCGTTCGCGCTCGACCTGCGTGGCGACCTCGACGTCGAAGCGCTCGGTGGCGCCGTGCGCCATGCGGTGGCGCGCCACGAACCGTTGCGCACCGTCTACCCCGAACACGACGGCCGCCCGGTGATGGAGATCCGATCGGCCGACGAGGTCGTGAGTGCGTTCACCACCGTCGTCACCGACGATGCGGGCGCCGACGCCGACGCCGCTGTGCTGGCGCGTCGTGGTTTCGATCTCACCACCGAGGCGCCGATCCGAATCGCGCTGCACCGCATCGAGAACGGACGGGATGGCGGGGCCCTTCGTGACACTCGGCTGGCGCCTCGCTCCTCACCGACCAGCGAATCGGGCGAACAACACCACAAGCTGACCATCGTCGTGCACCACATCGCTGCCGACGGTTGGTCGATGACGCCGCTGGCGCGTGACATCGCCGGGGCGTACGCGGACCTGCGGGCCGGTCGATCACCGGCGCAGCGTCCACTTTCGGTCGGTTACCGCGACTATCTGCGGTGGCAGGCCGAGAATCTGGGTGTCGACCCGCAGCGCGGTCTGTCGATCGACGCGCACGGGATCGACGGGCAGGACGGGACGCGGCAGGCCGAACTGGCCGACTGGTGGCGTCGCGAACTCGACGGGATCGACACCGCCCCCGTCCTGCTCCCCGACCACGTCGAGGGGGCCGACGACGAGCCACACACCGGCGTCGTGGACGTGGCTTTCGACGCCGGACTGCGAAGCAGCCTGCGTGATCTCGCCGACGGCAAGGCCACCGACTTCATGACCGTGCACACCGTGTTCGCCGCCCTGCTGCATCGGCTGCACTCCGACCCAGACGTCCACGTCACGGGCGATCGCGCCGATGTGGTGATCGGGACCCCGGTTGCCGGGCGCAATGATCCGCGACTGTCCGATCTCGTCGGGATGTTCGTCAACTCGGTGGTGTTGCGCACCCCGATCGACGGTTCGGCCACCTTCGGTGAGTTGCTCGACACCGTGCGTCGGTGCGACCTGGAGGCGTTGTCGCAGGCCGACCTGCCATTCGAGCAGGTTGTCGCGGCGGTCAATCCTCCACGCAACGGCCGTCATCCGCTGTTCGGTGTGGTCCTGGCCTTCGATGCCGAGACCACCGACGGGCGCACACCGTCAGGTCCGATGCTCGAACTCGACGGTCTGGCGGTCGAGGCGCAGGAGGTCGACACCGGTTCGGCACGTTTTGATCTCGAGTTACGCATACGCGGCGACCGGGCACGTTTCACTTATGCCGGTGACGTATTGAGCCGTGAGCGCGTGCGCCGCATCGCCGATGCATTCGTGTCGCTGGCCCGGCAGATCGTCGCCGACCCCGATCGTCGGATCGACGACCACGTTCTCGGTGTGCAGCCTGAGGTGGCCGCGCCGACCACGCAGCCGCGGCACCTCGCCGACATTCTCGAGGCTTGTGCCCACGAGCATCCGGCGCGGACTGCCATCGAAGCGGGCACCGACTCCATCGACTACCGCGATCTCGACGAACGCTCGGCGGCATGGGCGCGCCATCTGATCGACCTGGGTATCGGCACCGACGACGTCATCGCGATCGCCTTGGAACGCTCGATCGAATCCGTTGTCGCCGTGTGGGCGGTCGCCAAGGCGGGCGCCGCGGCGCTGCCCATCGATCCCGGCTATCCCGCCGACCGGGTGACCCACATGCTGGCCGACTCCGGCGCCATCCTGGGCATCACGGCCGCCGCGCATTTCGGCACACTGCCGCACCACCTCTGGTGGATCGGTCCCGAGGCACTGGATTCCGGTCGGGGTACATCGCGAGTCACCGCGCGCGGACCGCGCCACATCGACAGCGCGGCCTACGTCATCTACACGTCGGGCTCGACCGGAACACCCAAGGGCGTCTGCGTCACCCACCGCGGATTGGCGGCGTTCGCCGCGTCGCAGCGGGAGCTCTATCAGGTGACTCCCGAGAGCCGTACCCTGCACTTCGCGTCACCGAGTTTCGATGCCGCGATGCTGGAACTGCTCCTCGCGGTCGAGGCAGGCGCCACCATGGTCATCGCACCACCTACGGTGTACGGCGGTGACGAACTCGTCGATTTGCTCGACACGCAGGCGGTCACGCATGCGTTCATCACGCCGGCCGCGTTGTCGGCGGCCGCTCCCCGCGAGCTGCCCGCGTTGCAGACCCTCGGTGTCGGCGGCGAGGCGTCACCGCCGGAACTGGTGGCGCGTTGGGCTCCGGGTCGCCGCTATCTCAACTGCTACGGCCCCACCGAGACCACGATCGTCGCCACGATGTCGCACCCGTTGACGCCCGGTGACGAGATCACCATCGGCACACCGGTCGACGACGCGACCGCCCTGGTGCTGGACCACCGGCTGCGTCCGGTCGCCGACCGCGTGCCCGGCGAGCTGTACCTGGTCGGTCCTGGCGTGGCGCGCGGCTATCTCAACCGCACGGAGGCCACCACGACCCGGTTCGTCGCCGCCCCCGGCGGTAGCGGCACGGTCATGTACCGGACCGGTGACATCGTGAGCCGACGCGGCGACGGTGCGCTGATCTACCACGGCCGCACCGACAATCAGGTCAAGGTCCGTGGTTTCCGGATCGAGCTCGACGAGGTGGACGCCGCGTTGGGCCGCCATCGGGCAGTCGACTGGGCCGGCACACTGGTCGTGGGCAGCGGCGCCGAAGCCGCGTTGGCCGCGTACGTGACGCTGCGAGATGATCTGGCGGCCGGTGACCGACCCGAGGGTGCCGACATTCTCGACACCGTCCGGGGACGTCTACCCGCGCAGATGGTCCCGGCATCGGTCACCGTCATCGATCAGATCCCGCTGACCCGCAACGGCAAGCTGGATCGCGCGGCTCTGCCCACGCCGAACCGCCATCGGCGGTCGGTGCCCGGCCGGGCACCGGCATCCGCCGCCGAACACGTGGTGGCGCGAGTGATCGCCGAGGTGCTCGGCCACGACGAGGTGGCAGCCGACGACGACTTCTTCGCACTCGGCGGCACGTCGCTGCAGGCGACCACCGTGACCAGCCGGCTCAACCACCTCCATCGGGGCGAACCGCTGCGCGTCCGAGAGGTCTTCGACCACCCGAGGATCGCCGATCTGGCCGATCGCGTCGACATCGACCCGGAGCGGGCCGAGGTCGATGTGACCCCGGCAGCCCCCGCGGGACCGCCGGCCGAGCGGCCGTCGACCGTACCCCTGGCACCGGTGCAGCGGCGCCTCTGGTCGATCACACGTGCCACGCCCGACTCGGTGCAGTACACGATCCCGCTGGCCCTGCGGTTGCATGGTGAGCTGTCGGTCGATGCCCTGCGCGGCGCCCTGACCGATGTCGTGTCGCGACACACCGCACTGCGCACGGTGTATCCGATCCGCGACGGTCGGCCTGTCGGCGTGGTGCTCGACGAACCGGCCGACGTCATCGGGGCACTCCGCGTGCACCGACACGCAGATCCGTCCGGGGTGGCCGACGAACTCGCCGCGCGACCGTTCGATCTGACCCTCGACGCACCGTTGCGCGTTGCGGTGGCCGCTGCCGGCACCGGGGAACACGTGCTGGTGCTCGCCGTACACCACATCGCCGCGGACGGGGCGTCGTTGCCGGTACTCGTCGGCGACCTGCTGACCGCTTACCGGGAACGAATCGACGGCCGTACCGATCCGTGGCCCCCCGCCGATGTCGACTTCCGCGACTACGCGCAACGCGTCGGCGACGACCGTCCCGAGGATCAGGTGGCGTACTGGGTGAATCGACTCGCCGGCGCACCGACCGAGACGACCCTGCCCGTCTCCGACGGCGGCACCGACCGGGATCGGCGGATCGAAGGGGATCGCACCGACGACGATTCCGGTGCCGTCACCACCGTTGCCTTCGACGACGATGTGCGTAGCGGGCTGGCCGACTTCGTCCGCGACCACCACACCACCGCATTCTCGGTACTGCACACCGCCCTGACGATCCTGTTGCACCGCATGGGACTCGGCCGGGATCTGGTGATCGGCACGCCGGTTGCCAACCGGTCGCCGCGGTCGGGAACCGATCTCGACTTCTCCCGAGTGGTGGGGATGTTCGTGAACACCCTTGCGCTGCGCACTCAGATCGAACCGAGCGGCAGCGTCGCCGACCTCGTCGCCGCGGTCCGCGACGACGACCTCGCTGCGCTCGACAACCGCGACGTGCCCTTCGACGACGTGGTCAGCGAAGTCAACCCACCTCGCGAGGCCGGACGGCATCCGTTGTTCCAGATCGCGTTGTCGGTGCACGACTTCGCCGACGGCATCGATGGCACCTCGCTGTCGGTCGACACCGGTCTCGACGTCGACGTGTCCGAGGTGGACACGGGCACAGCGAAGTTCGATCTGCAGTTCACCGTCACCGGGATGAGCCCGGACGCCGACAACGCAGCCCTCGAGGTGTCCTATGCGGCGGCACGCTATCGCCGCGACGAGGTAGAGATGCTCGTCATGCGCCTCATGCGGGTGCTGCGGGCGATGCTGTGCGACCCGCAGCGCCTCGTCGGCGACATCCGGGTCACCGATCCACTCGAGGTCGCGCGGCTGTCGCCGATGACCGGTCCGACGCCCGCGGCACCGGCCACCTTCGACGCCCTGCTCGACGAGGCGGTGCGGCGCAACCCGGACGGTTGCGCAGCGATCACCGAGGACGCATCGATCACCTACGCCGAACTCGACGCGCGCGCCAACCGACTCGCCCGCGTCCTGCTCGGCCGCGGGATCGGCGCTGATCCCGAGTCCGTGGACCTCGCGGCGGCCGAACCTGTGGTGGCCATGGCCGTACCCCGGTCCATCGATGCGCTGGTCGCGATCTGGGCGATCGTCCGGTCCGGCGCCGCCTACGTGCCGATCGACCCGACGTATCCGGCAGATCGGATCGCGCACATGCTCGCCGACAGCGGCGCCCGCCTGGTGGTGACCACCGAGCAGGCACGTTCGTCGGTTCCCACCGATGCCGGCACACCGGTCGTCGTACTCGACGATCCCGCTGTTCGAACCCGCATCGGTCATTCGTCGCCCGCGCCGCTCGGCCCCGGCGAACGGATCGCACCGATCCGCACCGATCAATTGGCGTACATGATCTACACCTCCGGGTCGACCGGCAGGCCCAAGGGCGTGCTGGTACCACACTCGGGGCTGCGGGCGGTGCGCGACGAGCTGCGCGACCGGATGGCACCCAACATGTCCTCACGGGTCCTGCATTTCGCTTCCCCCAGCTTCGACGCGTCGGTGCTGGAGTTCTTGATGGCTGCGGCCGGGGCGTCGGCGCTGGTCATCGCGCCGACTGATGTCTACGGCGGTAAACCGTTGTCGGACTTCATCGACCGCCACGGGGTCACCCACGCGTTCATCACGCCGGCCGCAGTGGCCACCATGGATCCCCATGCGGTGCCCACCCTGGCGTCGCTGGCCATCGGCGGCGAGGCCTTCGGTGCCGAACTGGTCCGCCGTTGGGCTCCGGGCCGCACCGTCATCAACGTCTACGGACCCACTGAGACCACCGTGATCACCACCGGCAGTGACGAACTCGACGCCGACACCGAGCTCACCATCGGCACCCCGAACAACGGGGTGGGTGCACTGGTGCTCGACGAACGACTGCACCCGGTGCCGCCGGGGGTGACCGGAGAGTTGTATCTCGTCGGCGGCCAGGTCACCCGCGGCTATCACGGGCGACCGCAACTGACGTCCACGAAATTCGTTCCCGCGCCGATGGTCGCCGGCCCGAGTCACGCCGGCAACCGGATGTATCGCACCGGTGACCTGGCGTGCTGGACCGCGGACAACCGGCTGCGTTACGTCGGCCGCGACGATGATCAGGTGCAGATCCGGGGCTTCCGTGTGGAACTCGGCGAGATCGACGACGCGTTGGCCGCCGCGCCGACGGTCGACTTCGCCGCGACCATCATCGACGGGGCCGATCACGAGGGCAGCGGTCCGCCGATGATCCGCAGCTACGTGACCGCCGCCGACGGACAGACGCCGGATGTCGACGAGCTACGCCGTCAGGTTGCGACGGTCCTGCCCCGGCACATGGTCCCGTCATCGATCACCGTCCTCGAGGCGATCCCGCTCACGCCGGTCGGCAAACTCGATCGCCGGGCACTGCCGCAACCGGAGATCGTGTCCCGGTCGCGGGCACCGCGGCCGGGCACCGAGGCGACCGTGGCTGCCGTGTTCGCCGAGGTGCTCGAGATCGACGACGACGCGGTCGGTGCCGAGGAAGGGTTCTTCGACCTCGGGGGCAACTCGCTGATGGCCACCACGGTCACCACCCGACTCAGCGAGCGCTTCGGCCGCGACGTCAACGCCGGAATCCTCTTCGGCGCACCCACTCCCGCCGAGCTCGCGGCGGTGATCGACGATGCCGACAACTCCACCGGAATGGTGGATCCGTTCGCGACCCTGCTGCCGCTACGACGGCCGGCTGCCGGCGGGGATGCACACACCGGTGACGACAGTCCGCTGTTCGTGGTGCATCCGGCGATCGGCCTGTCGTGGAGTTTCACATCACTGCTGCCGCACATCGACCGCGGGCGCGCCGTCTACGGACTGCAGAACCCGATGCTGTCCGGCGGTCGGGCACCCGAGTCGATCACCGAGCTGGCCGCTCACTACGTGCAACTGATCCGTTCGGTTGCACCACAGGGGCCGTACCGGCTGCTCGGCTGGTCGCTGGGCGGGCTCATCGCCCAGGAGATGGCGGTGCAACTGTCCGAGTCGGGCGACGTCGTCGACGAGCTGACATTGCTGGATTCCTTTGTCGTGGCCGATCGTCCGGGATTCGACCGGACCCCGTCGGTCGCTGAGCTGATGGCCGAATTCGGTCTGGACATCGACACCGACGACGGGCAAGAGCCGAGTATCGCCCACGCGTGGGAGTCGGTGCGCAACGCGGGTGGGCCTCTCTCGGGTCTCAGTGAGCACGAGTTCGCAGCGGTTCACCGCACGTTCCTGGCCGCGACCCCGCTGGCCGCCGACTGGCGACCGCGGACCTACGCCGGGGATGCGAGATTCGTCACCGCCACCGCCGACCCGCCACCCGGCGGCCCGGCCGTCGACGACTGGGCGGGGCGGATCACCGGAACCGTGCGCGAGTTCGTCGTCGACTGCAGTCACGCGCGCATGTTGTTGCCGGCGAACGTCACCGCGTACGCGGCAGCCGTGGACGGGTCCGTCACATCGGACCGATCCGCGGACCCCGGTCGTCCGAACGACCAGTGACATCCATCAGCGAGGAGGACCGATGACCAATCCGTTCGACAACACCGAAGGCGTGTTCCTGGTACTCGTCAACGCCGAGAACCAGCATTCGTTGTGGCCCGAGTTCGCCGCCGTCCCCGATGGCTGGACCACGGTATACGGCCCGGCCGGCCACGACGACTGTCTTGCCTACGTCGAGGAGAACTGGCGGGACATGCGACCCGCCAGCCTGATCGAAGCGATGGAACGAAGGGAGCAGGCACATGGGACGACACGCGATGCCTGAGCGGGGCACCGACGTCGCACTCCGCCTCGACGGGGTCACCAAAACGTTCCGCTCCGGGATCTTCGGTCGGGGACCGCGAGTGGAGGCGCTACGCGGCATCGACCTCGAGGTGTCGTCGGGCACCGTGCATGCGCTACTCGGCCCCAACGGCGCCGGAAAGACCACCACGGTGCGCGCGGTCGCCACGCTGATGCGGCCCGATGCCGGGTCGGTCGTCGTCGACGGTGTGGATGCACTCGCAGAACCGGACACCGTGCGCGAGATGATCGGCGTGTCCGGCCAATACGCGGCCGTCGACGGCAACCTGACGGGGTTCGAGAATCTGCGGATGGTCGCCCAGCTCTACGGGCATCGACGGAGCGTGGCGTCGCAGCGGGCGCGGGCGATGATCGCCGATCTGCGCCTCGAGGATGCAGCCGACCGACCGATGCGCACCTACTCGGGCGGTATGCGGCGACGGCTCGACCTGGCGGGTGCCCTCATCAACGAACCATCCCTGGTCATCCTCGACGAACCCACCACGGGCCTCGACCCTCGCGGACGCCGCCAGATGTGGGATGTCATCACCGAGCAGGTCGCGGCCGGTACCACCGTGCTGTTGACCACCCAGTATCTGGAGGAGGCCGACGCACTCGCGGATGAGATCACGGTGATCGACCAGGGCGCGATTCGCGCCCAGGGCACCGCTGCCGAGTTGAAAGCCACGACCGCCCAATCGATTCTGACTGTCGAACTCCGCGGACGCCACGACGAGGCTCGAGTGCGCACCGCGCTGACCGAGGTCGGACTGAGCGCCCCGCATCACGTCGACGCCCAGACCTGGACCGTCGCGGTCGCCGACGGCACCCGCAGCGCGGTGGCCGCCGTCCGGGTATGCGATGCACTCGGCATCGACGTGCTCGACGCAACGGTGAGCACCCCGACTCTCGATGACGTGTTCCTCGACCTCACCGGCCGCGGAGATACCGACGGCAGCGATCCTCACGGCGACCGCGATCCGGGCGGCGGCGCGTCGTTCGAGCACGCCGCCGAAGCCGTCACCCAACGATTGGAGCGTGTCTGATGTTCGCCGACACCGCAGTGATCATCGAACGAAACCTGTTGACGGTCCGCCGCATCCCCACTCTGCTGATCAGCGCGACAATTCAGCCGTTGATGTTCGTCTTCCTGTTCGCGTATGTGTTCGGCGCGACGTTCGGCGGGGGCTCCTATCGGGAGTTCCTGATGGCGGGGATCTTCACCCAGACGGTGGTGTTCAATGCCGCGATCACCACCGTCGGGCTCGCCAACGACATGTCCGACGGCATCATCGACCGACTCCGCTCGCTGCCGATGTCACGTCTGGGGGTGATCGCCGGTCGGGTGAGCTCGGACATGCTGCTCGGCATCCTGGGGCTCGCGGTGATGGTGGCCTGCGGGCTCGCCATCGGCTGGCGGGTGCGTGGTAGCGCCGCCGACGCCGCGATCGCCTTCGGCATCATCGTGTTGTTCGCGCTGGCAATGGCGTGGATCGGTGCCGTCACCGGACTGGCCGCACCCAATGTCGAAGTGGCGCAGAGCATCGGCTTCTTATGGATGTTTCCGGTCACCTTCCTCTCGAGCGCGTTCATCTCCGCGCAGAGCCTGCCTGGCTTCCTGCGTCCCATCGCCGAGTGGAATCCGGTGACCGCCGTTGCCACGGCATGCCGGCAGAAGTTCGGCAATGCCTCGCCGCCGGACTTCCCCGCCCCTACCGGTTGGGTCGCCGAGCACGCCGTCGGCTATTCGATCGGCACCAGCGTGGCGATCCTCGCCATCTGTGTTCCGTTGTCGCTCATCTTGTATCGGCGTTCGACGCGCTGACGGTTGAAGTGGTCTCGATACGTCACTCACTCCGTTCGCGACTACTCGACCAGCGATGGAATCGCCCAGCCACGCCGGGGCGCGTAGCGAGACCACCGGCAGAATGGCCTTTCACCCGCGAGACAACCCTCCGCTGGTCGAGTAGCGACCGAGGCGCCAGCCGAGGCCGCGTATCGAGACCACACCAGAACGGCCTTACACCCGCGAGACCACCCTCCGCTGGTCGAGTAGCGACCGAGGCGCCAGCCGAGGCCGCGTATCGAGACCACACCAGAACGGCCTTACACCCGCGAGACCACCCTCCGCTGGTCGAGTAGCGACCGAGGCGCCAGCCGAGGCCGCGTATCGAGACCACCGCCGCCGTGGCACACCGTCTACAGCTGCACCTGCGCCAGGATCGGTGTCGTCGGCTGCGGCGACCCGCCCTCCGGTTCCACGGTGACCGCCAGAACCGTTGCCGAGTCGAGGTTCTCGACCAGCGTCGGATCGTCGGCGCCCGTCGACGGGATGAGACCCGCCGACACCGGTTGATCCTCCTTGCCGACCAACCAGAGTTGGAACTCGCGGTCGGAAGCAATGGGGTTGTTCAGATCACGCAGCAGTGCCACAGCCTGATTGCGCTCGCGTGAGGTGACGACCGACATGGTGCCGCGATCATCGTCGAGCTGTTGTGCGGCGAGTTGGGCGTCCGGTGCGGTCAGCACGTCGAGTGCCTGCTGCCCCGCAGCGGTCACCGTGGGCGCCGCCGGGTCCGGTGCGGTACCGCGTCCGATCACCACTCCGGCGCCGAGCGCCACCACGATCGCTGCTGCCGCGGCGGCGATCACCGCGGCCCGTCGGCGGCTGCGTGCTCGGTCGATCGGAATCGGCGCGGGCGCCGAATCGGCCGTCATATCACCGCTGGGTCCGTCGGACGATACAGCGTCACCACGCCCGTCGGACACCGCAAAGACATGGTCGAGCACCCGCGCACGCAGGTCACCCGGGGCATCGATTGCATACGAACTCGCGAATTCCACCATCGCCGCGCGCGTCTCGGCAACTCGCGTGTGGTAGATGCGCCGCTCGACCTCGCTCAGGTCCGCCAGTTCACGTTCCACGCGGTCGTGTTCGGTGGGCGGCAGTACCGCGACGGCATACAGTTCGATGTGATCGTCGAGCCAGTCGGTGTCAGACATGATCTCGACCTCTCAGACAATTGCGAAGCTTGCGAAGTCCGTCGCGAATACGCGTCTTGATGGTGGGCAGCGGAGTCGACATGTGTTCGGCGACCTCCGGATAGGTCAAGCCGCCGAAATAGGACATCTCGATGCTGTCACGCTGCAGGACACTCAGCGTGTTCAGACACGTCCGCAGTTCGGTGTTCTCTTCGCGGGCCACCACGATCTCCAACGGCACCGCCGACGCGGGCGCCTGATTGCTCGACTCGTATTCGGTGGCCTTGCGGTGATGCACCTCCTCGGATCGGACCCGATCGACAGCGCGCCGATGAGTGATGGTCATCATCCAGCTGATCACCGAGCCACGGCCGGGGTGATACTGGTCGGCCTTCTGCCAGAACTGCAGATAGGCCTCCTGAACGATCTCCTCCGCGTAGTTCCGGTCCCGGACGACGCGCAATGCCAGGCCGTAGACACGGCCGCTGGTGAGGTCGTACAAGCGGGTGAATGCACCGCGATCGCCGAGCGCGGAATCCGCGAGCAGGGTACGCAGGAGATCGGGATCGTCGGCCGCCCCCGTGGATGTCATCCCTCCACGGTAGCCAAAGCGGTCCGGGGCAGACCGGGATCACGGCGGGAGAACAGCACCGGAGGATCGCCCGCTAGACTTGGGCAGCCACCCAGCCATGGGTTTTCGGCGAGTGGGGGTTTTCGGCGAGTGGGAATGGATTGGGGCATCGTGGGGAGACATCAGCGTCTGATCGTCGGGATGTTGTCGGTGATTGCGGCGGTCGTCGCAACGGTGGGTGTGGGTACGGCATCGGCCGCACCGGCATCGCGCATCGTGAGCACCTATGACGACGATCCGCAGCAGGTCACGCTGCTCGTCTACTCGGCGGCGATGAACAAGAACATCCCGGTCACCGTGCTCACTCCCCGTGATCGGTCCACGCCCAGCCCCACGCTGTATCTGCTCAACGGTGCCGGCGGCGGCGAGGATTCGGCGACGTGGGACGCACGTACCGACTACAAAGAGTTCTTCGCCGACAAGGATGTATACGTCGTCACACCGATCGGCGGCGCCTTTTCGTACTACACCGACTGGCAGCGCGACGACCCGGTGCTCGGCCGCAACAAGTGGCAGACCTTCCTGACCAAGGAACTGCCCCCGCTGATCGACGCGCAGTTCAACACCACCGGGCGCAACGCCGTCGCCGGCATCTCGATGGCCGGCACGACGGTGTTCAACCTCGCCATCGCCGCCCCCGGCCTCTACCGCTCGGTGGCCGCATTCAGCGGATGCGCCCGGACCAGTGACCCGGTGGGTCAGCAGTACATCCGGTTCGTCACCGCCGACCGTGGCGGCGGCAACCTGGAGAACATGTGGGGTCCCCTTGACGGGCCGGGGTGGCGCGCCAACGACCCGTATCTCAACGCCGAGAAGCTGCGGGGCACCAAGATCTACATGACCTCGGGCACCGGGCTGCCCGGCACCCACGAACGCCTCGAGGACCCCTTTGTCCAGGGTGATCCGTTCTTCCTCGCCAATCAGGCCCTACTGGGTGGCGCGATCGAGGTGGCGATCGATCAGTGCACGCGTCAGATGGCCGGCCGCCTCGCCGAGCTGCGCATCCCCGCCGACGTCACGTTCCGAAACACCGGAACCCATTCGTGGGGCTACTGGCAGGACGACCTGCACCGGACCTGGCCGCAGATCGAACGCGACCTACGCTGACTTCCCCGGGTTCCCCACCCCCGGGGGACTCACCAGCTGTCGAGGCTGGTGTAGCCGTCCTGTAGTGCGCGGGCCAGCAGATGCGCCTTGGTCGGCGCTTCCCGGCCGACACCGGAGTACTTGGCGCGGATACGGGCCAGGTGGGTACTCACCGTCGACGCGGAGATGAACAGCGCAGTCGCCGCCTCCTCCTTCGACTCAGCCGCCAGCCACGCGAGCAGGACCTCGACCTCGCGCGACGAGAGTTCCGGTCGTCGTGGGTCGGGCATCGTACCTTCCGCTTGACGGTAATCCGACAGTCGTGTCACCCGCGCGTTCAGCCCCACGGCGGCAGGCTGGGCCATATCGTCGGGACCCGCTGGGCGGGCGGGTGTCGAGCGGCCCGGATACGGCGTATGCGAATGCGCGGTCATCTGTCTTCCTTCGCTCGGCACCAACATTTCCCGCTGATGCGGGCGCTCCAGTCCCCCGACAAGACCGCACCACAGAAACAGCAGGTTAGGCGATCACCGCCGCGCGGTGTAGACCCAGAACTGGGGACACCGATGCCCGTCAGGTCCAGCGCATAGAGTCGGAGCCAGCGCTCCGGGCCGCGGCGATGTATGGATTCACCCACGCGTACCGAGTGAGACGGGATGTGACATTCACCCCGCCTTACTCAGGTGTGCGCCCGATACCACCTCTGCGTGAGGATCGGTCCGGTGCCGGGGCGGGCCGTCGGCCGGGGAGGGGCAGCCAACCGTCCTCGACCGCGCGCTTGAACAGATCGAGCTTGGTCCGGGTGGGACGCCCCGCGGCGGCGTACTTCTGCCGGATTCGCTTGAGGTACTCGTTCACCGTTTCCGCGGTCACCCCCAGAGCGGCACCGACTCCGGCCGACGTCTCGCCGGAGGCGTACAGGGTCAGCACCCGCTGCAGCTGTGGACTCAGATCGACCGCGGCGAGGTCGGGGTCGGCATCGATGGCTGCCGCCCACTCGGTGGTCAGCACCGCATGTCCGGAAGCCGCCGTTCGGATCGCATCGACGATCTCACCCTCCGAAGCGGATTTGAGGACCACGCCAAGAGTGCCCGCCCGCGCGGCGGAACGGAGCAGATCCGGGTGTTCCCCCGAGGTGTAGACGACGGTCCCGATGCCCTCTTCGGTGAGCCGGGCGACGTTCTCACCCGGGCTCGTGCCGTCGTCGAGCCGCAGGTCGAGGATGACGATGTCCATCGCGATACCCTGCGCCAGCAGTCCGTCCACTGTGGACGCCGAGCACACCAATTCCAGGTCGGGTTGGCGGTCGAGAATCCGTTCGATTCCCCACACCGGTGAGGGATGATCGTCGACCATCCCCACCCCGACCACCGACCGGTCCGCGGTTGCCACCCGTCCTCCCTCCGACCACCGGTATGCGCACGCGCAACGCCCAGAGTGCCGACGACCCGACGTCACCAACGCCTTCCGACAACCTTGTCACAGCGCCGCGAGTGCGCGGTCGCCGATGGCGCGTAATTCGGCCGGATGTCCGACCCACCGAGCTCACCGGGTGGAACCGGCCCACCGCCGGTTCGGATCTGACATGCTGACGGAAGCAAATGAGAACATGTTCCAGTTTCGAGGAGACCTATCGATGTCCCAACCCGGGTCCACCCATGACGTCCTGGGCACCGCCGTCTCGATGCCGGTCGAGATCCGCAATGCTCGGTGTTTTGTCGCCGGATTCACCGCTGACGCCGCCGCGGTGGCCCACGCGATGCGGTCGGCTGGCCCGGCGGCGCCCGAGCTGCGGCCGTTGCGCCTGCGACCAGGCCGGACGATGTGCATGCTGGTCTTCGTCGACTACATCGACGGCGACCTGGGACCGTACAACGAGTTCGGCGTCTGCTTCCTGGTCGAGGAGCCCGGCCGGCCGGCCGCATCGCCGGCCTCCGCGTTGCGCTCGCTGGCCCGCGGCGACGCCCGTGCACTCATCCACCACCTGCCGGTCGACGGCGACTTCACCCTCGCCGCCGGCCGGGGCATCTGGGGCTTCCCCAAGACCCTCGCCGACTTCGACGTGGACCACGACTCCCCCACCCGCCACGGCAGGGTCTCCGCGGATGGACACCTCATCGCAGACCTCACCACCCGACGCGGCATCCCGGTGCCCGACAACGCGAAGGACACCGTGCTGAACGCGTACTCCCAACTCGACGGGGTGCTGCGGATGACGCCGTGGAAGCTGACGTCCACCGCCGGCACCCGCACCCGGTTGGGTGGTGCGCGCCTGACCTTGGGTGACCATCCGATCGCCGCCGAGTTGCGGACACTACGCCTGAGCCGGCGCGCGCTGATGACGACATCGGTGGATCGACTGACGATGACGTTCGAGGATCCGACAACCATCTCCTGAGCCCGGCGCCCCTTCCCGAGCCCCCGCCCCAGCAGACCGCAGGCCGAGTGAGGCGAACGTGTCGCTTTCCGCGACGTTCACCTCACTCGCCGACGACACCGGTCTCGCTACACTGACTCCGAGGAACCCGGACAACACGTGGAGCGGCCGCACCGATGAGCAACCTGGAGACGCGTCCCGACGAGATCGATTGTCGCTCAACTGTTCACCGCGGCGACGCGGGAGCCGAAGGGACCGTGACGGTCGAGGTGCTCGCCGCCCGCGACGTTCCGTTGGGCGGCCCGCGCGCCATGACGGTGCATCGCACCCTGCCTCAACGTCGCCGTTCGTTGATCGGCGCATGGTGTTTCGCCGATCACTATGGTCCCGACGATGTCTCGGCGACCGGCGGGATGGATGTGCCACCGCACCCGCACACCGGGTTGCAGACCGTGAGCTGGCTGTTCTCCGGCGAGATCGAACACCGCGACACCATGGGCAATCACGCGATGGTGCGCCCGGGGGAACTCAACCTGATGACCGCCGGACACGGAATCGCACACACCGAGGTGTCAACACCCGACACGACGATCTTGCACGGCGTTCAACTGTGGGTGGCGCTGCCCGAGTTCGCCGCCGACACCCCGCGAGATTTCGCCCACCACATCCCGTCGGCGTTCCACCACGACGACGTCGAGATTCGGGTATTCCTGGGCGAACTCCTGGGTGAGCGGTCACCCGTCCACACCTTCACACCCCTACTCGGCGCGGAACTGCGGCTGCCACCCGGCGCCCAGATCGAGCTACCGGTCACCACCGCACACGAGCACGGTCTGCTCGTGGACGCCGGGGTGATCCGCGTCGTGAATTCCGCGGCCGAACCCCTGCAACCGACCGAACTCGGCTACATCGGGCTCGGTGCGACGGCACTATGCCTGCGCAACGAGTCCGACGAACCGGCGCGCGTGATACTGCTCGGCGGCGCACCGCTCGACGAGCAGATCATCATGTGGTGGAACTTCCTCGGGCGCAGCCATGAGGACATCGTCGCGTTCCGTCAGCAGTGGACCGAGCACAGTGAACGATTCGGCCAGGTCGAGGGCTACTCCGGTGACGTCCAGCATCTGCCGGCGCCTACGTTGCCGAACAGCCGGCTGAGCCCGCGGCACAACATCCCGGGCCAGGCGTGAGCGACCGTCAGGGTTGCTGACCGAGCAGGCGCGCGAAGTTCGCGATACCTGCATCCTCGGCCGAGGACCGTACCCCGTTCTCGGTACGCTCCGGCTCGGGAGCCGGTACGCCCGGCGCGGATGGTCGACCCACCGCGGCCGCGAGTTCACCCGCCGCCCGCCGGATGCGATCGCCGAGCGCCGCAGTGTCGCCGGCCGCACCGGCCCAGTCCTGCGCTGCCGCGTACACAGCAGTCGGCAGCACGATCGCGCGCAGGTAGGCGAACAACGGACGCATGGCATGGTCGAGCACCATCGAGTGTCGTGGGCTCCCGCCGGTGGCGGCGAGCAGCACCGGGGTGCCCCCGAGCTTCTCCACGTCGACCAGGTCGAAGAACGACTTGAACAATCCGCTGTAGGACGCGTTGAAGACCGGCGTGGCGACGATGAGTCCATCGGCCTCGTAGAGCCGCTGCAACGCCTCGCGCACCGGGTCGACTGCGAATCCGGTGGCCATCGAACGGGCGATGTCGGTGGCGAGGTCACGAAGATCGATCACCGTCACGTCGACCGCACCAGCCCCGGTCCCGTCGTCGAGGGCTCCGACGACGGCCTCGACCAACCGATCCACGAGCAGGCGCGTCGACGACGGATCGCCCAGTCCGGCATTGACGGCGACGATCCGCCGGGGAGTCCGAGCCGCGGTCATACACTCGCCTCTTCGCGCGTGTCGCCGGCCGCGGCTGCGGTGCGCGCAGCCACCAGGGAGGCGTGGGTCGGGGCGTCGGGTACCGCGGCGGGTCGGCCGGCCTCGAAGCCGGCACGCAACTGCGGCAACACCTCTCCCAACTCGTCGAGCTGGGACAGCACCGTCTTCAGCGGCAGCCCCGCGTGGTCGACGAGGAACAGCTGTCGCTGGTAGTCGCCGAAGCTCTCCCGGAACGAGAGGGTCTTGTCCACGAACTCCTGAGGGCTCCCGACGGTCAGCGGCGTCTGCTCGGTGAAGTCCTCGAGCGAAGGGCCGTGACCGTACACCGGCGCGTTGTCGAAGTACGGGCGGAATTCCCGCACCGCGTCCTGCGAGTTCTTCCGGATGTAGAACTGGCCGCCCAGGCCGACGATGGCCTGCTCGGCTGTGCCGTGTCCGTAGTGCTCGAACCGTTCGCGATAGAAACCGATGAGTCGCTGGAAGTGTTCTTTGGGCCAGAAGATGTTGTTGGCGAAAAAGCCGTCACCGTAATACGCGGCCTGCTCGGCGATCTCAGGGCTGCGGATCGATCCGTGCCACACGAACGGGGCCACGGAGTCCAATGGCCGTGGCGTCGACGTGAACGACGTCAGCGGAGTGCGGAAGTTGCCCTCCCAGTCGACGACGTCCTCACTCCACAGGCGGTGCAGCAGGTGATAGTTCTCGATGGCCAGCGGGATGCCCTGCCGGATGTCCTGACCAAACCACGGATAAACCGGCCCGGTGTTGCCGCGCCCCAGCATCAGGTCCACCCGACCGTCGGCGAGGTGTTGCAGCATGGCGAAGTCCTCGGCGATCTTGACCGGATCGTTGGTGGTGATGAGCGTGGTGGCCGTGGACAGCTGCAACCTCTCGGTCTGGGCTGCGATGTAGGCGAGCGTCGTCGTTGGTGACGACGAGAAGAACGGCGGGTTATGGTGCTCGCCGAGCGCGAAGACGTCGAGGCCGATGTCCTCGGCCTTCTTCGCGATCTGCACGATCGCCTTGATCCGTTCGTGCTCGGTGGGCGCGACCCCGGTGGTGGGATCGACGGTGATGTCGCTGACGCTGAAGATTCCGAACTGCATTGTCGCGCCTCCTGCGCACTCGGCGGATGTGTCATTCAGTCTAACCGGACCACGGTCCGATTAATTCCGCGGTGCTGCCGCCCGACAACCATGAGTTAGTGTGGGCTTACTCAAGAGGAGGAGACGAAATATGAAGGTTCGCAAGCCCCTTGCCGCGGCAGTTCTCGCCGCCGCCACCGTCCTGGCCACGGCCGCCTGCTCCGAGGAGGCGTCGGACACGGCCAGCAGTGTTGCCAACGACGCGTCGGCGGCGGTCGCCTCGGCGGCCGGTGACGCAGCCAGCCAGGCCCGCGATGCCGTCAGCGGTGCGGTCAGTTCGGCGAAGGATGCGGTGATCGGACTGAGCACCGAGGACGCCCAGAGCACGCTGCGCACGGCGGTGGACCCGGCGAGCACCACCGAGCAGGTCGAAGGAGCCGTCGACACCAACAATCCGGAGACGATCAGCGCGCTGCAGACCTATGCCGAGACCTCCAGCGCCGCCGGCTACACGCCCGACGTGTACACGGTCAAAGAGGTGACTGAGCAAGGCTCGAGCACCGCGACGGCGACCGTTGCTGTCGCCAGCCCGCACGCCCCGGCACCGGTGGACATCCAACTGAATTATGTGCGTGTCGGCACCAACTGGAAGCTCACCGCGGACGCGGTCGACACGCTGACCAGCATGGGCGGTCAGCACGGCGGCTGAGCTTCAACCGATCATCGGCTTGCACCACGCTGTCGCCGCGTCCGGAACCCGGACGCGGCGATTGTCGTCGCACCTATCGTTATCGCTATGTGATGTTCTTCGGGTGCAGTGGAGGCAGAGCGTCGGGCAACCGTGCCCGGCAATCGTGCAGGACCAGCACCATGTAGACCCAGCACCGTGCAGCGCCGCGTTCGTTCGTGCAGTACTGGAGATCGAACAGAACCGATGATCGGCCACCCGTGGGCCGCCGGCCAGGAGGGTACGCCATGCGGGAGACCGATCACCCCACCGAGTCAATACCGCCCGCGTTGACCGATCGCATCGCCCGGTGGCCGCTCGAGAACATCGACACACAGCTCCCGGAGACCGGCGAATCCACAATCGAGACGTTGCGAGACCGGCCCGGCGCGACCGACGAATCGGCCGCCGTACCCGGTTCTATGTGGCCGCCCTCAGCGATGAATGCGAGTTGGCCACTCTCGGCGAGTAGCTCCGCGAACGACGCCCCGCTACCCCCGGTCGCCGACGTCTGGTACCCCGCTCCGGTTATGGCGACCGACTCGAGGCACCTGAACACGAACGGGATGAATGCCCCGGCACAGCCGAGTTCCCGGATGGCGACCACGGCGTTGATCACATCGATGATCTCGCTCCCACTGGCCCTTGTGGGCGTGGGAGCCATCCTCGGCTTCATTGCGACGACGCTGGGGGTGATCGCCCTGGTACAGATCGCGAGCGGCCGACGACCGGCGCCGGAGCCGAACCGCTATCGCGGCACAGGCCGGGCCGTGGCCGGCACGGTCGCGGGAATCGCGAGCATGATCATCGGCGCACCGATACTGCTGGTGATCTTGATGGTGCTCGCGATCGTTTGAGCGTCGATCGGACAGCGTCGGGGCGGCCCAGGCCGACCCCTACCCACAAGCGTGTCGGTGAAGTGGATCAGCTGACGGCGCGCAGGCGGCGACCTTCGCCGCCGCCGAGTTCGCGACCGAGCCACGCGACGATGTCGCTCATCACCCGGTTGCGCTCGGCGGCTCCGTCGATACGAGTGAGACCGGGCATGCAGTGGATGAGGCCGGCGTGGAATGCCGCGTCGTGCGACATGCCGTGGCGGTCCATCACGGAGCGGTACGAGTCGATGGCCTCGTCGAGGGCACCGTAGGTGACGACATCGTCACCGAAGCGAACAGCAGTCAGGCGCGGGGTGATCTCGGCCCGCCGCCGGATGTCTTCGATCAAATCCAACATGTTCACAGTCGTTCCCCCGAACTCCGTGTTGTGACCCTGGCCACGTTGCCTCCCAGAATGGTTCTGGCGCCAGGTCCGTCTATATAGCTTGCCTTGCTAACGGCTCTTTGGGAACCGCGGACGCCAGATTGTGTGCGAATCCACAGGTCAGAGCAGATTCTCAGTACGACTCCATGTTACTGCTGTGACTCAAGTTGTTGGAGTGGCGGATAGTGCTTGATGTTCAAGCGTTATCCCGGCTACACAGCCTCGCGACGTCGTGGCCGGATGAGAGTCACGCGCGGCGCGCCGCGTCCGCGTCCATCGCCTCGATCAGGCTCTTGGGACGCAGGTCGGTCCAGTTCTTCTCCACGTAGCCCAGGCATGCCGCCCTACTGTCCTCCCCGAACACCGTCCTCCAGCCGGCGGGGATGTCGGCGAAGGTCGGCCACAGCGAGTGCTGATTCTCGTCGTTGACCAATACGTAGAAGCGGCCGTTGTCGTCGTCGAAGGGGTTGGTCACGGGTGTCCTCCAGGGATCGTGGGTGGATAGTGCAGATGGATTGCGGGTGACGGTGCCGCTGCGGTGACGGTGCTGCGGCTCCTACGACTCCGCGGCGTCGGCGTCGGCGAGCCACCGGTCGAGTTCGGGCCCGATGACCTCGAGCGCGCCGGGGTTGGCCAGGCCGAGGTGATCGGCATCGACATCGACATTCGCGATGCGGCCCGCGACGTGGGGTCGCCAACCGTCGGCGACCGCGGCCGGATCCGCCTTGTCGCGGGTCGCGGTGAACACCAGCAGCGAACCGTCATACGGGGCCGGCCGGAACTGTTCGACGAGCGTTTCGCCGACCGCGAAGCTGTCCATGACGCCCTGCACCTGGTCGACGCTGAGCAGGCCCATCGACGCGATCTGTTCGCGGATGATCTCGGCGACCTCTTCGGCGCTGTCCGCGTGCACATTGTCGTCGAGGTCGAACAGATCGCGCCATCCGCCGAGGAAGTCGCCGACATAGTCGCCGCCGAGCTCGACACCGGCCGGTGCAGACCCGGAACCCTCGTCGGGTTGCGGCGGGATCGGCGACGAGTCCATGACGCCGAGGAAGGCGACCTCGTCTCCTTCGGCGCGCAGCGCGGTCGCGATGGCGTACGCGACGTAGCCGCCCAGCGACCAGCCCAACAGGTGATACGGACCGTGCGGCGACACCCGGCGGATCTCGGTGAGATACCGCTGGGCCATTTCCTCCACGCTCCGCGCGCTGGGCTCGCCGGCGACCACATGCGGGTCCTGCAGGCCGTACACCGGGCGATCCCCGAGATAGGGCACGAACCCGCCATAGAACCAAGCCAGGCCACCGGCAGGGTGGATGCAGAACAGCGGCGGCCGCGTCCCCTGCGCGTTGAGGGTGATCACCACCTCGCCGGAACCGGAGCCGCCGGAGATCCGAGCCGCGAGCCCACGCGCCGTGGGGTCGTTGAACAGCCAGGCCAACTCCACGTCATGCCCCTGCTCACGCAACGCACCGAGCACCCGCGTCGCCGACAGCGAGTTGCCGCCCAACTCGAAGAAGCTCTGGGTGACACCGACCTGCTCGAGTTCGAGCACGTCGGCGAACGCGGCGGCCACCACGGCCTCCATCTCGGTCTCCGGGGCCACGTACTCCTCGGTGCCGGTCTCGATCACCGCTTCTGGAAGCGCCCGTTTGTCGAGCTTGCCCACCGGGGTCAACGGCAGCGCATCGAGCACCATGATCGCGGCGGGGACCATGTGCGACGGCAGCCGTCGGCCGACGAACTCACGCACCTCGGCCACGTCGATCCCACCGTCGCCGACGATGTAGCCGGCCAGTGCGGTCGCGACCGAGCCGCCCACACCGACGACAACGGCCGACTCCACCGCCGGATGTTCGGCCAGCACGGCCTCGATCTCGCCCAGCTCGATCCGCAGTCCGCGCAGCTTCACCTGATCGTCGGAACGTCCGGCGTACTCCAGCACCAGTTCGCCGGCACCGTCACGGCGCCAGCGAACCACGTCGCCGGTTCGGTACATCCGCTCCCCCGCGGTGCCGAAGGGGTTGACCACAAAACGCTCGGCGGTCAGCCCTGGCCGGTCCAGGTAACCCCGGGACAGTGCCGGACCGACGGCGTAGAGCTCGCCGGGCACACCGACCGGCACCGGCCGCAGACGACCGTCGAGCACGAGCAACGTCACCCCGGCCAACGGCCGTCCCAACCGCACCGGCGCGCCGACGGCCATCGGCTCACTCAGCGTGATGCCGATGGTGGTCTCCGTTGGTCCGTACAGGTTGTGGATGGCCACATGCGGCGCCCACGCGTCGACCAGCGACGGCGGCACCGCCTCACCGCCGGCCATCAGCGCGGCCAGATCCGGCAGCGCGGCCGGGTCCAGCGTCGAGAGCACCGTCGGGGTGAGGAAGGTGTGCGTCACTCGGTGACGCTGCATGAATTCCTGCAACACGTGACCGCCGACGGCCGCGGTCGGCCGGTAGGCCAGGGTGCCGCCGTTGACCGTGGCGAGCAGGTACTCCAGGACCGACGCATCGAAACTCGGCGATGCGAACCCCAGGACCACCGGGGCATCTGCGACCGACAGTCGTGAGGTCTCCTGTGCGGCGAAATTCGCCAGCCCACCATGAGTGACCGACACACCCTTCGGGCGGCCGGTGGAGCCGGATGTGTAGATCACGTACGCGACATTGTCGGTCCGCACGCGACCCGACATCTCGACGGCGCTCACCGCGGCGTCGGACAGGTCAGCGATCGCCGCTCGGGTCGAGTCACCGTCGAGACGCACCCACTCGAACTCGTCGCCGGGAAGTTCCCCGGTGCGGACGGTCAGCCCGAGGATCGCCCCCGAGTCCTCGATCATGTTCGCCACCCGTTCGGCCGGGTAGTCGGGGTCGATCGGCACATATCCGGCACCGGTCTTGGTGACCGCCCAGATCGCGGTGAGCAGTTCCACCGACCGACCGATCGCCAACGCGACCAGCGACTCGACGCCGATCCCCCGCGAGATGAGCCAGCGCGCCAGCTGATTGGACCGCGCATCGAGTTCGGCATAGGTCAGCGCGGCACCGTTTCCGTCGACTACCGCGACGCGGTCGGGGTGCGTGTTCGCAACCTCGGCGAACATGTCGCCGAGCAGGCGCGGCGCGGTCCCCGTGCCGCCGGACACCGTGGTGAACGCGGCCATCTCGCCGCCGCCGAGAAGACCGATGTCGGCCGTCAGGGTCTCCGGAGCGCTCGACACGGTCCGCAGGATCTGCACCAGTGCGTCGATGAACACCTCGATCTGGGTGGCGTCGAAGGCGTTCGGCAGATACTTGAGAGTCAGCGAGAGTCGTTGGCCCGCAACGGGTGAAGTCGACATGTTGAGCGGGTAGTGGGTGGCGTCGGAACCGGCGAAGTCCACGATCTCCAGCCCGCCGGTCAACGAGGCATCCGTGGTGGACAGCGAGTCGGTGTCCACCGGATAAGACTCGTGCACCGTCAACGTGTCGAACAGCGGACCGCCGATGCCGTTGCCGCCGGCCAGTCCGGTCAACTCCGCCAGCGACAGATGCTGGTGATCGAGAACCGCCACCTTGCTCTGCTGCAGGCGACCCAGCACGGTCGAGATCGACGCCTCCGGATCGACGTCGACCACCGCGGGCAGCGTGTTGATGAACAACCCCACCATGGATTCGACGCCCTCGAGGTCGGCCGGACGACCGGATACGGTCTCGGCGAAGGTGACCACCCGGTTGCCGGTCAACCGCGACACGAGCACCGCCCAGGCGAACTGCAGCACCGTCGCCACCGTGGCCCCCTCGGCGCGAGCGAGGGCCTCGATGCCGGCGGTCACGTCGGCATCAAGAATGACCGACAGATCTTGCGGCAGTGCCTCATTCGTTGCTTCCGCGCCCGGCGCCACCAAGGTGGGCGCCGTCACCGGCGCGAGCACCTCGCGCCAGGCCTGCCGACCGGCGACGTCGTCGGTCGCCGCGAGGTGACGCAGGTAGTCCTCGAAATCACCATCGCCGGTACCGATCTGGCCGGTGTAGGTGACTCCGTTGGCATACAGCGCCAGCAGATCGGCCAGCACCAGCGGGCCCGACCAACCGTCGATCAGGATGTGATGGTTGGTCACCACCAGATGCGCGGTATCGCCGTGGCGGACCACTGCGAACCGCATCAGCGGCGGGCGCGCCAGGTCAAACGGGGTGCGCCGCTGGATCTCGGCGACCTGTGCCACCCGTTGCTCGACCACATCGTCGGAGGGGCCGGTGCCGTCGGTGACGTCGACGACCTCCCAGGGCACCTCGACCGATGGCGGAACCACCGTCACCACCGCACCACTGCCGGTGCGCACGAAGCCCGACCGCAATGCGCGATGGTGCGCGAACAGGGCCTGGGCCGCAGCATGCAGGCGGTCGATGTCGACGGTCCCACCGAGTTCTAGGATCGACTGCACCACGTAGACATCCACCGGCGCGTCGGTCTCCGAGCCCACGGCGCCGCCGGCGAGCTCGGCCTCGAAGTGCAAGCCCTTCTGCAGGGGAGACAGCGGCCAGATGTCGGCCCCGGGCCACCGCTGGGCCACGTCGTCGAGGTCGTCCTGGGTGACCCCGGCGCCCGGAACGTCCGACGGGGACAGGCCCGGATCACCGATCACCGACAACGTGTCGACGATCGCGGCCAGTTCCGCCTGCCACCGCGATGCGATATCGGCGGCATCCGCATCGCCCAGCACCCCGCGGACGAACAGGAAGTCCGCCGAGAGTTCGCGGCCGTCCCGGTCCGAGAGGGTGCCGACGTTCACCGTCAGCGTGTTCATCGCGGTCATCGCACCCGACACCGTGGCCGGCAGGACCGGCGCCGCCGGGTCGGCGGTGAACGGCACCACCACGTCGTCGCCGGATGAGCGGCTGCCGGCACCGAAGAAGTTGAAACCGATCGACGGCAACGCGGTCCCGGCCAGCCGGTCGTCCCCACCGGCATCCGCCGCGGTGAAGCGCAGCAGTCCGTAGCCGATGCCGCGGTCCGGTTGAGCCAGGCGCTCCTCCTTCGCCGCTTTCACCGCGTGCACCACGTCGTCGGCCGGGTCGAGCGCCAACGGCACGAGGGTGGTGAACCAGCCGGCGGTTCGGGACAGGTCGGCGGTGTGCGGGTCGGTCCCCCTGGCCACCACTTCCTCGTAGCGGCCGTGGCCTTCGACCAGCACGGTGACCGCGGCGGTGTCGACGATGCCGCGATCGCGTTGCCACGATCGCACCGCGCGGGCCAGCGCCGCGATCAGCGCATCGTTGACGTGACCGGAGTACGCGTCGACGACCCTCGTCAGCAGCGCCTCGGTGACCGTGCGGTCCACCCGGACCCGCAGAGAGTCGACGGTCGCGAAGGTATCGCGGTGCGGGTCGAAGGGCACACCGAAGTCGGTGGGATCGCGGTCCACGCGGGCCAGCCAGTGCCCCATCTCGTCACCGCGTTCGCCGGCCTGCGCGGCGAGTGCCGCATGCCAGGCCCGCGCCGAGGTCACCTCGGGACGCACCGCCGGCTCCGCACCGGACTGCAGTCGACCCCAGACGGTGATGATGTCCTCGATGAGGATCGGCCAGGAGACCGCATCGACACCGAGGTGATGGATGGCCAGGACCACACGGGCACCGCCGTCGCCGACGACCAGGACCGCGGACACGATCACTCCGGCAGCCGGGTCGAGCCGGCGCAGTGCTGCGGCATGCGCGGTGCGCAATACCTCGTCGTACTCGGCGGAGCCGGGCGCCGCGGCCGTGGTCGCCTCGTCGACGACACATCCGATGCCCTCGCCAAGCGCATACGCCCAGCCGTCGTCGGTGTGGCGCAACGTCGCCGACAGCATCGGATGGGCACGCGTCACCGCATCCAGCACGGCGGTCAGCGTCGGGAGGTCGAGTCCATCGGGTGCGATGAGCACCGTCGACTGGGAGAAGTCGGCGAAGTCCGCCCCGCTCTGCGACAACTCGAGCATCCAGGCCGCCACCGGCGGGATCGCGACCTGCTCACCGGCAGGCTCGCTCAACAGCGGCAGCCGGTCTCCGCCCGCCGCCACCGCATGCGCCATGGCCCGAACCGTCTTGTGTTCGAAGACATCTCGCGGGGACACCGAGAACCCGGCGGCACGGGCGGCAGACGAGAGCTGGATCGCGAGGATCGAGTCGCCGCCGAGCGCGAAAAACGACTCGGCCACACTCACCCGATCGACACCGAGCACGCCCGCCACGACACGCGCGAGTGTTTCCTCGGTGGAGGTCTCCGGCGCCACGTAATCGTCACCGGCGCCGTCGAGTTCGGGCACCGGAAGCGCCCGACGATCGAGCTTGCCGTTGGCCGTCAACGGCAGCGCGGTCACCGGGACCACGATGCTGGGCACCATGTAGCCGGGTACCGCCCGGGCAACCGCGTCGCGCACCCGCGCCGCGTCGACGTCGGCGCCCGGTTCGGCGACGACGTAGCCGATGAGCTGTTCACCACGCCCCGGGAGTTCGACGACATTGGCGGCACCCGCGGTGATCCCGTCGACACCGAGCAGCGCTGCCTCGATCTCACCGAACTCGATGCGGAATCCACGTAACTGCACCTGCGCGTCACCGCGACCGAGGTACTCGATGTCGTCGCCGATGCGGCGGGCGAGGTCACCTGTCCGGTACATGCGGGCACCGCTGCGATCGAAGGGATTGGCTACGAACCGGGTCGCCGAGAGTCCCGGCCGGCCCAGATAGCCCTGCGCCAGTTGCCCACCGGTGACGTACATCTCGCCGACGACGCCCGGCGGCACCGGATGCAACCGCTCGTCGAGGATGTGGATCGCCAGCGAGTGCAGGGGCCGCCCGATCAGGGATGCGTCGCCCGCGGCGACGAGGTCGCGGTCGAGCGGACGGAAACTCACGTGCACGGTGGTCTCGGTGATGCCGTACATGTTGACCAATTGGGTGGTCTCGTCGGGATGGTCGTCGAACCAGCGCCGCACCTGCTCGAAGCCCAGCGCCTCACCGCCGAACACGATGTAGCGCAACGGCAGATCGACCGGGTCGCGCCGCCGCGCGTCGATGAGTTGATAGAACGCCGACGGCGTCTGGTTGAGCACCGTCACGCCCTCGGCGGCGAGCAGCTCCACGAAGGCATCGGGGTCGCGCGCCAGGGCACGATCGACGATCACCAGCCGCGCCCCACACAGGAACGGTCCCCACAACTCCCACACCGAGAAGTCGAACGCATAGGAGTGGAACATCGTCCACACATCGGTGGGCCGGAAGTCGAAGTCGCCGGCCGCCGTGTCCATCAGGGTGATGACGTCGCGATGGGTGATCTCGACGCCCTTGGGCAGACCGGTCGAGCCGGAGGTGTAGATGACGTAGGCCCGCGAGGACGGCCGCACCGAGGGTACCGGCACCGCGAGATCGGTCCCGGCCGAGGCGAGTTCGTCGACGTCGACGGCCACCACGCCGGCGGGCAGACCGGCGAACAGCTCGTGGCCCGAGGTCGCCGCGTCGGTGATCACCACGCGCACCGACGCGTCGGAGACGATGAACGCCAACCGGTCCACCGGGTTGGTGGTGTCCAGCGGCAGATAGCCGGCACCGGCCTTGAGCACGGCGAGGATCGCCACCGGGAGGTCGACCGAGCGTGCGGTGGCGATACCGACGAGGTCACCGGCGCGGACACCCCGGGCCGCCAACGCCGCTGCCACCGCATCGGAGCGGCGATCGAGGTCGGCGTAGGACAGCGACACGTCCTGCGCGGTCACCGCGGTCCGCGTCGCGTGGTCGGCGACGGTGTCCGCGAACAGCTCCACCAGGGTGCGGTCGGTGTTCGTCGTCTCGGTCACGGGCGCCGGAAGTGCCGCCAGGGCGCTCGATTCGTGATCGGTCAGCAGCGCGACATCCCCCACCGGCACCTGCACGTCGGCCAGGCAGGTGGCCAGCACCCGGACGAATCGATCGGCCATGGTGCGCACGGTCGCCGCATCGAACATGTCGGTGGCGTAGACGATCTGCGCCGGCCACGGTTGTCCCTGGGTGCCGCCGGCGATCGCGAAGGTCAAATCGACCTTGGCGGGTGTCTCCGGCGCCTCGATCGGCGCGATGGACAGTCCGGCGATGCTGGACGCTTCGGCGACCGAGTCGCCGAGATCGGTGGAGAACTCCGGCAGCGTGGACTGATGGAAGGTGAGCAGGATCTGCGTCAGCGGTGCGAAAGCCTCTGACCGCACCGGATCCAACTGCTCGACCAGCGTCTCGAACGGCACGTCGGCGTGCGCGTACGCCTCGAGATCGGTACCGCGGACCTGGTCGATCACTGCGGCGAAGGTCATGCCCGGATCGATCTCGGCGCGCAACACCAGCGTGTTGACGAACATGCCGACCAGCGCGTCGACGGCACGCTGCCCGCGTCCGGCGATCGGGGTGCCGACCGCGATGTCGGAGGTCGCCGACAGCCGGGCGAGCAGCACCGCGAGACCGGCGTGGACCACCATGAACGGGGTGACGCCCCGTCCGGTGGCGACCGCCGAGATGGCCTCGACCACGTCGGCAGGGATCTCGAACGACACCTGATCGCCGCGTTGGGAGGCCACCACCGGACGGGGCCGGTCGCCGGGCAACTCGAGCACATCGGGAAGGCCGTCAAGCTTGCGTGTCCAGTACGACAGCTGTTGTCCCACCACTGAATTCGTATCGCCGACCGAGCCGAGTTCGCGGTGTTGCCAGAGCGCGACGTCAGCGAACTGTACCTCGAGCGGGGCGAACGTCGGGGCGTCGCCGGCCTCCCGTGCCGCGTATGCGGTCATCAGGTCGGCCACCAACGGCGCCATCGACTCGCCGTCGGCGGCGATGTGATGGGCGACGATGGCGAAGACGAATTCGTCGTCGGCGACGCGGAGCAGCCGCGCCCGCAGTGGCCACTGTTCTGTGACGTCGAATCCGGCGCTCACCGCGGTCTCGAGATCGGCGGTCGAGTTCACCTCGGCCCAGTCCAGGGTCGAGGTGGCCGCCTCGGCCGGGGCGATGATCTGCACCGGCACACCGTCGACCGCCGGGAACGTGGTGCGCAGGACCTCGTGGCGCACCACCACGTCGGCCAGTGCCGCACGCAGCGCGTCCACGTCGAGGCTACCGGTCAGGCGTAGCAGCAATGGGACGTTGTAGGTCGACGCCGACGGATCGAACTGATTGATGAACCACATACGCTGCTGCGCGAACGACACCGGAATCCGTTCCGGCCGCGGTGAAACCGCGGCGACCGGGGGCAGGCCCGCCCCGCGGCCGGCGACCGCGGCGGCCAGCGCCCGCACCGTCGGCGCCTCGAACACGTCGCGGACCGACACGTCGACACCGAACACGTCGGCGACCCGGGCAGCCACCCGCGTTGCCGACAGCGAGTTGCCGCCGACCTCGAAGAAGCTGTCGGTCGCGCCGACGCGATCGACGCCGAGCACCTCGGCGAAGACCGCCGCAACCGATTCCTCCGACTCGGTCTCGGGTGCCACGTATTCCGCAGCGATGTCGATGACCGGTTCGGGCAGCGCGCGCTTGTCGAGCTTGCCGACCGGGGTCAACGGCAGGGCATCGAGCACGGCGATACTCGCCGGCACCATATGCGAGGGCAGGGCCTGACCGACGAAGGTCCGCAGCTCGTGGGGGTCCACCGTGGTGCCGGCGGACTCGCGCAGCACCACATAGCCCGCGAGTGCCGAGGCGACCGAGCCGCCCACGCCGATCACCACCGCTGACTCCACCGCCGGATGCGAGTTGAGTACCGTCTCGATCTCGCCGAGCTCGATGCGCAGCCCCCGCAGCTTGACCTGATCGTCGCTACGGCCGACGTACTCGAGCTCGAGTTCACCGGTCGGCCCGGGCCGCCAGCGAACCAGATCGCCGGTCCGGTAGAGCCGTTCGCCGTTGCGTCCGTAGGGGTCGGCGATGAACCGCTTCGCGGTCAACCCGGGTCGTCGAACATAGCCGCGGGCGAGCGCGCCGCCGGCCACGTACAGCTCGCCGGTGACGCCGACGGGCACCACGTTCAGACGCGAGTCCAGCACGAGCATGCCCACCCCGGGGATGGGTCGGCCGATGGTGATCGACTGCCCGGGCGCCAACGCCGCGCTGAGCGTCACGGCCACCGTCGTCTCGGTGGGACCGTAGGCGTTGAAGAACGCGTGTTGGGCTCCCCACCGGTCGATCATGGCCTGCGGCACCGCTTCCCCACCGGAGGCCACCGACCGCAGCTCGGGAACGGCGTCGGGGTCGATGGTGGCCAGCACCGACGGCGTCAGGAACAGGTGAGTGATGTGCTGGTCGCGAACGAACTGCGCGAGCGCCTCGCCGCCGACGACATCGGCCGGTCGATAGACCAGCGTGGCTCCCGATCGCAACGGCAGCAACCATTCCAGGATGGACGCATCGAAACTCGGTGACGCGTAACCCAGGATCACCGAATCCGGTGTGACGGCGAACCGGCGCAGCTCCGCGTGGGCGAAGTCGACCAGACCGCGGCTGGTGACCTGGACACCCTTCGGCGTTCCGGTCGAGCCCGACGTGTAGATCACGTAGGCGATCGCGTCGACCTCCGGCGTCCCGTTGCACTCGGCCGCCGACAGCGCGGCCGTGTCGTGCGTCGCGACCTCGCCGACGATGTCATCGGCGTCCAGGCACTGCCAGTCGACGGTGTCGCCCAGGCCCGACCGCCGGGCCGTGGTGGTCAGACCGAGTTCGGTCCCCGAATCGGACAGCATGTAGGCGATCCGGTCGGCGGGATAGTCCGGATCGATCGGAAGGTAGCCCGCGCCGGTCTTCGCGACCGCCCAGATCGCGGTCATCAACTCGGCCGAGCGCTCGATGGCCACCGCCACCAGCGTCTCCGGCCCGGCGCCGCGCTCGGTCAGCCACCGCGCGAGCTGATTGGCGCGCGCATCGAGTTCGGCATAGGTGAGGCTGTGGCCGCGCGGATCGCGCACCGCCACATTGTCGGGATGTAAGGCGACGGCTTCGGCGAAGATCTCGCGCAGCACCATCGGCGGCGCATCGGGTGCGCCCCCGGACACCGGGGCCAGCGCCGCCCTCTCCCGTTCGCCGAGTAGGTCGATGTCGCCCACGGCGACCGAGGAATCGGCCACCATCGCCTCGAGAATCCGCAACCAGGCGGTCGCGAAGCCCCGGATCGTCGCTTCGTCGAAGATCGACCGGGCATAGATGAAGTCGACGCTCATCGGGGTCGATTCGGTGCGGTTCGAGACGCCCACCGACAGTTCGAATTTGGCGATCTGGTCGGGCAGTTCCAGCGGTTGGACCACGAGGCCGGCGCCCTCGAGGGCGGTCATCGACTCCTCGCCGTCGACGTGGCTGAACGCGATCTGCGCCAGCGGCGGGAACGCCGTCGAGCGGGTGGGGGCGAGTTCGTCGATGAGTTCCTCGAACTGGACGTCCGCGTGGGCAAACGCCTCGAGATCCTCGGCACGCACGCGGGCCACGAGGTCGGCCACCGAGGATGCCGGATCGACCTGCGTCCGCAACACCAGGGTGTTGACGAACATGCCGACCAGATCGCCCAGTGCGGCGTCGGTGCGTCCGGCGATCGGCGTGCCGATCACCACATCACTCGTCGACGCCAATCGCGAGATCAGGATCGTCAGCGCCGCATGTGATGCCATGAAACCGGTGACACCCTGCGCGTGGGCGAACTCGTCGAGTTTCGCGGCCAGCTCGTCGTCGAGCTGCACCGTCACCACTCCGGCGGTGGTCTCCATCACCGCCGGTCGGGGCCGATCCATCGGCAGGTCGGTGACCGACGGCAGTGACTGCAGATGTTCGCGCCAATAGCCGAGCTGCTCGGCCATCCGGCTCGACGGGTCGTCGGCCGTACCAAGCGTATCCCGCTGCCACAGCGCGAAATCGGCGTACTGGACTGCGGGCGCCGGTGCCGTCGGCACCGTATCGTCGATCCGCGACAGGTACGCGCCCATCAGATCTCGCACGAACACTGCCGTCGACGCTCCGTCGAAGGCGATGTGGTGGACCGTCAACACGACGTCGACGGTGTCCGGACCGACACGCCGCACCCGTCCGCGAATCGGCAGGTCCTCGGTGACGTCGAAGCCTCGCGCGACCGACGTGGTGAGTTCGGCCGCGTCGTCGACCACCGACCAATCCAGCGCCGCACGCGCTGCACCCACCTCGAGGATCTGCTGGTATGGACCGTCCGCATCGAGCGGATAGACAGTACGCAGCACCTCGTGCCTTTCGAGCACGTCGGAGACCGCAGCGACCAGAATGTCGAGATCGAGATCACCGGTGAGCCGCATGGCCATCGGGATGTTGTACGCGGCCGACGTCGGGTCGAATCGGTTGATGAACCACATCCGGGCCTGCGCCATCGACAGCGGCAGGCGGTCCGGGCGCTTTCCGGCCACCAGCGGGGCCACCGTCTGTTCACGCCCGGCCACCGCCGCCACCAGCGACCGGACCGTGGGGGTGTCGAACAGGTCACGCACGGAGACATCGACACCGAGTTCCTCGGCGACTCGCGCCGCGACACGCATCGCCGACAATGAGTTGCCGCCGATGTCGAAGAAGGACTCGGCGACGCTGACCCGGTCGAGACCGAGCACTCCGGCGATCACCGCGGCGACCGCGGCCTCCGCGTCGGATGCCGGCGCCTCGTATTCGCCGATCTCGAACACCGGGGCCGGCAACGTCTTCCGGTTGAGCTTGCCCGAGCTGTTGAGTTCGATGTCGTCGAGCAGCATCCACACCGAGGGATGCATGTACTCCGGCAAGCGGTCGGCGACGACCGCCTGCACCGCCGCCTGATCCACCGTCGCCGGTGCGATGTAGGCGACAAGGTGCTGCGGACCGGTCGGTGCGTCGACGACATCACATGCCGCATGCACCACCCCCGGTGCGGACGCGATGACCGACTCGATCTCGCCGAGTTCGATGCGCTGGCCGCGCAGCTTCACCTGGAAGTCGGTGCGGCCCAGATATTCGATGGCGCCGGACGCCTCCGGTCCACTCCCGGCCCGGGTGCTCCAGCGCACCAGGTCACCCGTCCGGTACAGCCGGGCGCCGGGGGGACCGAACGGATCGGCGACGAATCGTTCGGCGGTCAGCGCCGACCGGGACGCATAGCCGCGGGCCACCTGCACACCACCGAGATAGAGCTCACCGGGCACCCCCGGCGGCACCGGACGCAGGCGCGCGTCGAGCACCCGGGTCGAGGTGTTCCACACCGGGCCACCGATGGTGATGTCGACGGCCTCGGTGACGTCAGTCGAGGTGACGTCGACGGTGGCCTCGGTGGGGCCGTACAGATTGTGGATGGCGGTGTGCGGCAGTGCCTCATGGGTGTGCCGCGCCACCGCGGGCGGCAGTGCCTCACCGGAGGTGAGCAGCCACCGCAGCGTGGTGAGCTGCGCCAGTCGGGCGGCGGGCACCACGTCGAGGAACACCGACAGCATCGACGGCACGAAGTGCACCGAGGTGATGGCTTCGGCGGCCAGCAGATCGGCGATGTAGGCCGGTTCCCGGTGCCCACCGGCCCGGGCGATCACCGTGGTCGCACCCACCATCAGCGGACCGAACAGTTCAGGCACCGACACGTCGAAGGTGAACGGGGTCTTGAGCAACACCCGATCGGCCGGCGACCAGTCGAATTCGTCGACACACCAGCGCAGACGGTTGGCCAGCGCACGGTGGGTCACCGTGACGCCCTTCGGCCGGCCGGTGGAACCCGAGGTGAACAGTGTGTAGGCGGCGTCGTCGGGTCGCAGCGGGCTGCGTCGGTCCCGGTCGGTCACCGGAGGCTGCATCGACTCCACTGCAGCCGCGGCGTCGACCTCGATCACTCGCATGCCGGGGACATCGGCTGCGACGACACCCGACTCCCGGGCGGCGTCGACGATGACCACACCGACTCCGGCGGTGTCGATCATGTACTCGGCACGATCGAGCGGCGCATCGGGGTCGATCGGCACATATTGTGCACCGGCGGCCAGCACCGCGTTGACCGCGATGACCATCGCCGCCGAACGCTCCAGCGAGACACCCACGGCCGCCCCGGGTCCGACACCGACGGCGATCAGTTCGCGGGCCAGGATCGCAACTCGGTCGGCGAACTCACGGTAGGAGATCTCTCGCCCGTCGACGGCCAGAGCCGTCGCGTCGGGGGCGTGGGACGCCTGACCGAACACCGCATCTCCCACCAGCTCAGCGGGTACATCGACGACCGCGCCGGTCGACCATTCCGCGACCGCGCTCTGCTCGTCGTCGAAGATGATGGCGGCGTCGCCGATCGGGAGTTCCGGTGTGGTGAGCAGATGATCGAGTAATGCGGTGAACCGCGCGGCCAGTCGGGCCACGGTCGCGGATTCGAACAGGTCGGTGGCGTAGACGATCGAACCCGTCCAGTCGGCTCCCGAGGGTGCCGAACTCACGGTCACCGACAGGTCGAGTTGGGCCGGCACCCACGCGGGTTCGACCGATCGCACCGACAACCCGGCGATCGGTAGGTCGGTGTTCTCCGCCGACGCCGCCGGATCAAAGGACAACATGACCTGCGCCAGTGGGGCAAAAGCCGCCGTCCGCGTCGGGTTGACCGCTTCGACGACCGTCTCGAACGGTACGTCGGCGTGCGCGAAGGCCTCCAGGTCGGTCAACCGGACGGCGTCGAGCAGTTCGGCGAAGGTGGTCGCGGGATCGATGGCGGTACGCAGGATCAGCGTGTTGACGAACATGCCGACGAGCGGGTCGAGCGCGGCCGAACCGCGGCCGGCGACCGGGGTCGCGATCGTGATGTCGTCCTGCGCGGTGAGCCGACCCAGCAGCGCAGCCAGCCCGGCGTGCACGACCATGAACGGAGTGACGCCGAATCGTGCGGCGACGTCGGTGACCTGGTCGCCGAGCGTGGCCGGCAACGCGAACTCCACCCGCGCACCGACATGGGATGCGATCGCGGGTCGCGCATGGTCGGCGGGGAGTTCGAGGACATCAGGTGCTCCGCCGAGAGCTTCGGTCCAGTAGGCCAGCTGTCGGGCCACCACCGAGTCCGCCTGCTCGGGTGACCCGAGCGCGGTGTGCTGCCAGATCGCGTAGTCTGCGAATTGCACTGTCAGCGGTGCGAACTGGGGCGACCGCCCCTCCGAGCGCGCCGCATAGGCGGACACCACGTCGGTGACCAGCGGCAGCATCGATTCACCGTCGGCCGCGATGTGGTGGGCCACCACGGCGAGCAGGTACTCGCCATCGGCCACCCTGTGCAACCGGACACGCAGCGGCCGATCGACGGTGACGTCGAATCCGGCGGTCATCGCGGCCTCGAGGTCGCCCTCGGAGTCCACCAGTGCCCAGTCGAGGTGGTCGGCGACGTCGTCGACCGGGCCGATGACCTGCACCGGCACCCCGTCGACGGCCGGGAAGGTGGTGCGCAGAACCTCGTGGCGCACCACGGTGTCGACGACCGCCGCGCGCAGCGCCGCGATGTCGAGGCTGCCGTCCAGGCGCAGTACCACCGGGATGTTGTAGGTTGGGGTGCCCGGCTCGAAGCGGTTGATGAACCACATCCGGGTCTGGGCGAACGACAACGGGATCGGCAACGGGCGAGGGGTGATCGCCACCAGCGGCGGTAGTCCCGTCTCCCGCCCGGCGACCGCCGCGGCCAACGCCCGCACTGTGGGCGCCTCGAAGAGATCCCGAACCGAGACGTCGACGCCGAACGCGTCGCCGACTCGGGCGGCGACTCGCATCGCCGACAACGAGTTGCCGCCGATGTCGAAGAACGAGTCGGTGACGCTGACGCGGTCGAGCCCGAGGACCTCAGTGATCACCGTCGCGACCGCCTGTTCCGCGTCGGTCGCCGGGGCGATGTGGGTGGCGGTCTCGAAGACCGGGGCCGGCAGCGACCGACGGTCCAGTTTGCCCGCGCTGTTGAGCGCGATGTCGTCGAGCAGCATCCACACCGTCGGACGCATGTACTCCGGCAGGGATTCGGCGACGGCACCGCGCACCACGGCTTCGTCGACCGTCGACGGCGACACATAGGCGACGAGATGCTGTCCCCCACCGGGGGTTTCGACAACCGTGCAGGCCGCGTGCACCACTGCAGGCGCGGCGGCGACAACCGATTCGATCTCACCGAGTTCGATGCGCTGACCGCGCAACTTCACCTGGAAGTCGGTGCGCCCGAGGTACTCGATGGCGCCCTCGGTGTTCCAGCGAACGAGGTCACCGGTGCGATACAACCGCGAACCAGGGGCCCCGAACGGGTCGGCGACGAACCGCTCCGCGGTGAGGCCGGGGCGGGCGGCGTACCCGCGCGCGACCTGGACGCCACCGAGATACAGCTCTCCCGGGATGCCCGGCGGCACCGGCCGCAGCCGGGCGTCGAGGACCAGGGTCGAGGTGTTGGACACCGGCACACCGATGGGCACCACCTCGGTGGCGTCGGTGACGTCGACGTAGGCCACCTCGACGGCCGCCTCCGTGGGCCCGAACAAGTTGACGATCTGCACCTGCGGCAGCAGCGTGTGGGCGCGCGCGACCACCGAGGGCGGCAACGCCTCGCCCGAGCAGAACAGCCACCGCAACGAGCTCAACGCCGAGATCTTTTCCGCCGGCACCACATCGAGGAACACCGACAGCATCGACGGCACGAAATGCACCGAGGTGGCACCCGTGCCGGTGATCAGATCGGCGATGTAGACCGGGTCGGCGTGGCCGCCCGCGCGCGCGACGACGACCGTCGCGCCGGCCATCAGCGGGGCGAAGAGTTCCGGCACCGAGACGTCGAAGGTGAACGGGGTCTTGAGCACCACCCGTTCCCCCGATGCCCACGGGTATTCGTCGAGACCCCACCACAGCCGATTGAGGACCGAACGGTGCGACACCGTCACACCCTTCGGCCGCCCGGTGGAACCGGACGTGAACAGCGTGTAGAGCGCATTGTCGAGCCGCAGCGGTGCGTTTCGGTCCGCGTCGGTCACCGGCTCGACCGCCAGGTCGACGTCGTCTGCGGCGTCCACCTCGATCACCCGCACCGAGGGCCCGAGACCGGCTACCGACGCCGGAGCGCCGTGCGGGCCGACGAGCACGGTACGCACACCGGCCGTCTCGACCATGTACTGCACCCGGTCGGCGGGGACGCCCGGATCGATCGGCACGTACTGCCCACCGGCCGCGACCACGGCGTGGATCGCCAGCACCATCTCGACCGAGCGGTCCATCGAGACACCCACGGCGACGCCGGGTGCCACACCCGTCGCGATCAGCTCGCGCGCCAACACGGCAGTCCGCGCACCGAGTTCGGCGTAGGTCAAGGTGCGGTCGCCGAACATCAGGGCGACGTCGTCCGGTGTCCGGGCGACCTGCGCGGCCACGGCGTCGGCGACCGTGCCTGCCGGCACACTCACCTCGGCACCGGTGGACTGCTCGACGATGTCGGCGCCGGTCCCGGCCAGCAGATCGACGTCGGCGATCAGCGTCTCGGGTGCGCCGGCGGTCTGTCGCAGGATCGCCACGACCGCGTCGGCGAACACCGCGATCTGCGCATCGGAGAATGCATCTGGCAGATACTTCAAGGTGATGGACAGTTCCTCGCCCATCGGTGACGTGATCATGTTGAGCGGGTAGTGCGTGGAGTCGCTGACCTGCGCCTCGCGGATGTCGAGGCCGCCGGTCGCCGCCGCGTCGGTGGTCGACAGCGAGTCGGTATCCACCGGATAGGACTCGTGCACGGTCAAGGTGTCGAAGAGTTGCCCGACACCGGCCAGCGCGGTCAGTTCCGGAAGGCCCAGGTGCTGGTGGTCGAGCACACTGATCTTGGCGTCCTGCAGCCCGGCCAGCACCTCCCCGACCGATGCGGACGGGTCGACGTCGACGACCGCGGGCAGGGTGTTGATGAACAGTCCGACCATCGTCTCGACCCCGTCGAGGTCGGCCGGGCGTCCCGAGACTGTCTCGCCGAAGGTGACGATCCGGTTGCCGGTGAGGCGCGACACGAGCAGCGCCCAGGCGAACTGCAGCACCGTGGCCATGGTGGCGCCGTGGGACCGCGCGAGGCGCTCGAGTGCGGCGGTCAGCTCGGCATCGACCACAACCGCATGGTTGCGCGGCAATGACTCCCTGGTCGCCTCGACGCCGGGTGCCACCAGGGTGGCGCCCTCGACGGGCGCGAGAACTCGTCGCCACGCATCCCGGCCGGCGGCATCGTCAGCTGTCGCGAGGCGGAGCAGGTGGTCGGCGAAATCACCGCCGCCGGAAGCGATCTGACCGGTGTAGGTGGCACCGGAGGCGTACAGGGCCAGCAAGTCGGCCAACACCAGCGGCCCCGACCAGCCGTCGAACAGGATGTGGTGGTTGGTGATCACCACACTCACCCCGACCGCATCCCGGACGAGGACCACGCGCAGCAGCGGCGGGCGCGCCAGATCGAACGGCTCCACGCGCTCGCGCGCGGTGTGTTCCTCGACCAGCCGACGCCGGTCCGCCTCGTCCACCGCACCGAGATCGACGGTGCGCCAAGGTACTTCCACAGTGTCGGGGATCACCGCGACCACGGCGCCGCTGTCGGTGCGCAGGTAGCCCGACCGCAGGACGCGGTGATGGGCGACGAGCGCCTGCACGGCGTCGCGCAGCCGCGCCTCGTCGACGTCCCCGCCGAGCCGCAGGACCGCCTGACTGACGTAGACGTCCACCGCGTCGGCGGCGTCGGTGAGCGCCGATTGCAGATACAGACCCTTCTGCAGGGGTGACAGCGGCCAGATCGCGGCACCCGGGTGCAGTTCGGTGATCCGGTCCAGATCCTCCTGCGTCACCGACGTACCCGCGATATCCGAGGGTGACGGGCCGACGTCACCGTGGGCCACGACGTCGACGATTGCCGCGAGTTCCGCCGACCACCGTTGCGCGATACCGGCGACGTCGTCCTCGGTGAGGATGCCGTCGATGAACAGCAGATCGGCCGACAGTTCCCGGCCACTGCCGGTCTGCCGGGTACCGACGTTCACCGTCAGTACGTGCATCGCGGCCATCGCGCCCGACACCGTTGCGGGCAATGCCGGCGCATCCGGGTCCACCATGAAATCAACGACCAGGTCCTCGGTCGCGCCGGCGCGACCACCCGCGCCGAAGAAGTTGAAACCGATCGACGGCAGTGCGCGGCCGGCCAGGCGTTCGTCCCCACCGAAGCGCAACGCGCCGAACCCGACCCCGCGGTCGGGTTGTCCCAGTCGTTGCTCCTTTGCCGCCTTCACCGCGTGCACCACGTCAATGCCCGGGTCGAGCGCCATCGGAGCGATGGTGGTGAACCAGCCGACCGTGCGGGACAGGTCGGCGTGGCGCGGGGGGTCGCCCTGCGCGACGAGCTCTTCGTAACGGCCGTGCCCCTCGAGCAGCACGCCGATCGGCGATTCGTCGGCGATACCCACCGAGTGCTGCCAGGACCGCACGGCACGGGCCAGCGCGGCCAGAAGCGCGTCGTTGACGTGGCCGCCGAAGGCCTCGGGCACCACCGTGACCAGCGCCTCGGTCACCTCTGCGTCGACCCGATGCCGTACCGAGCGCAGCGTCGAGAACCGATCCCGGGTCCGGTCGAACGAGGCGCCGAACCCAGTGGGCTCACCCAACCGGGCCGACCAGTACGCGACCTCGTCGGCCCGGTCGTCGGCCTGCTCGCTCATCGCGGCATGCCAGGCCTGTGCCGAGGTCACCTCGGGCCGCACCTGCAGCTCACTGCCCGACTGCAGTTGCCCCCACACGGTGATGATGTCCTCGATCAGGATGGGCCACGACACCGCATCGACCCCAAGATGATGGACGGCGAGCACCAGCCGTGCGGTGTCGGCGGCCGACACCAGCACCGCGGAGACCAGGACGCCTGCGGACGGATCGAGACGGGCCAGCGCGTCGGCGTGCGCGGTCTCGATCGCCGACTGCAGCTCCACCGATCCGTCGGTCGCCGGGGTGGATGTCGTGCGCACCACCGGACGCGATCCCACACCCGCGGTCGAGGTCCAGTGACCGTCGACCTCGGTCAGCCGCGCCGAGAGCATCGGGTGGGCATCGACGACGACCGACAACACACGCATCACGTCGTCGGCGGTGAGACGCTCCGGCGCGATCAGTACGATCGCCTGCGAGAAGTCCGCGAAGTCGGCTGCGGTGTCAGAGGATTCGAGCATCCACGACACGACCGGCGACAGCGCGATATCGCCGACCCCGCCGTGTGGGTCGGCCAGCAAGGGCAGGCGCTCGCCGCCCTCGGCGACCGCCTGTGCCATCGCGCGGACCGTCTTGTGCTCGAAGATGTCGCGCGGTGAAAGCGACAACCCGGCCGACCGCGCGGCCGACGACAACTGGATCGAGGTGATCGAGTCACCGCCCAACGCGAAGAAGGACTCGGTGACACTGACCCGATCGACGCCGAGCACACCGGCCACCACCTGCGCCAATCGCTCTTCCAGCGATGACCCGGGAGCGACGTAGTCCGTTGTATCGGTGTCGATCTGCGGGTCCGGGAGGGCGCGTTTGTCGAGCTTCCCGGCCGGCGTCAACGGCAACGAGTCGAGGATCTGGAGGCTGGCCGGCACCATGTGCGCCGGCAGACGTTCGGCGATGAAGCCACGCAGCGCGGCGACGTCGACGCCGGGATCCGTGGCAGCCGGGTCGGCCACCACGTACCCGGCCAGTGCCGAGGCCACCGAACCGCCCACGCCGATCACAACCGCCGAGGACACCGCCGGATGCGACGCCAGGACCGCCTCGATCTCGCCGAGTTCGATGCGCAGGCCGCGGAGCTTGACCTGATCGTCACTGCGGCCGACGTATTCCAGCACCAGATCACCGGATTCGTCGCGGCTCCACCGGACCACGTCGCCGGTGCGGTACATGCGCTCGCCGGGCGCGCCGTAGGGATCGGCGACGAACCGCTCGGCGGTGAGCCGGCGTCGGTCGAGGTAACCACGTGCGAGGGCCACCCCACCGGCGTACAGATCGCCCGCCACGCCGACGGGCACGGCGTGCAGCCGTTCGTCGAGCACCATCAGTCCCACACCGTCGACCGGGCCACCGATGTGCACCGGCCGGCCGGCCCGCAGCGGAGCACTCATCGCCACCGCCACCGACGCCTCGGTGGGGCCGTACGCATTGAAGAACCGCAGTCGGTCAGACCACCGGTCCACCAGGGACTGCGAGACCGCCTCGCCGCCCGACATCAACACCTGCAGGCCGGGAACCGACCCGGGTTCCAGCGTGGAGAGCACCGTCGGGGTCAGGAAGACATGGGTGAGTCGTTGCTCGGTGATGAACGCCGCCAGCATGTCCCCACCGAGTACGCCGTCGGGCCGGTAGATCAGCGCACCACCGGCCACCGACGCCAGCAACCACTCGAGGATGGAGGCGTCGAAACTCGGGGAGGCGAAGCCCAGGATGCGCGACGACGGCCCGGTACCGAAACGGACGACCTCGGCGGTGGCGAAGTTGTGGATGCCGCGATAGGTGACCGACACCCCCTTGGGTACGCCGGTGGACCCGGAGGTGTAGATGACGTAGGCCGTGGCGTCGAGATGCCGCGCGGCCGACAGTTCGTCGGCACGCAGCGGCGCGGAGTCGAGAGTGTCGAGAACCCCTGCGGCACCGAGCTGTTCGACGGTGGACCACTCGGGACCGGCCGGCAGCCGATCGTGCACCCGCGCCGTGGTCAGGCCGATGCGCACCTGCGAGTCGGTCAGCATGTGTTCGATGCGCTCGGCCGGGTAGTCGGGGTCGATCGGCAGATAGCCGGCGCCGGTCTTGGCCACCGCCCACATCGCGACCAGCAGTTCGGCGGAACGTCCGACGGCGAGCGCCACCAGCGACTCGGTCCCGACGCCACGCGAGATCAGCCAGCGGGCCAGTTGATTCGAGCGTTCGTCGAGTTGTGCGTAGGTCAGCGCGGCGCCGGTGTCATCGGTTACCGCCGGACGCTGCGGATGGCGAGCGGCAACCTCTGCGAACACCTCCGCGAGATGCCGCGCCGGCGCGCCCACCGCTCCGGCGACCGGAAGCAGCGCCGCCGCCTCGTCCTCACCGAGCAGCGCGACATCTCCCACGGCCACAGCGGGGTCGGCGGTGAGCTGATCGAGGATCCGGACGAACTGGGCGGCCATGTGGTCGGCGGTGTCGGCATCGAACAGGTCGACCGCGTAGATCAAGGTGCCCTGCCAGCGATCGCCGGCATCGGTGACACCGACGGTGAGGTCGACTTTCGCCGGGATCTCCTCGACCGGAACCGAACTCACCGCCACACCCGCGACATCGTCGGCGAGGACACCGGTGGAGAACTCGGCGAGCACGGACTGGTCGAACGACAGCAGCACCTGGGTCAGCGGCGCGAAGGACTCCGACCGAACCGGTTGCAGGTGTTCGACGACCGTCTCGAACGGCACGTCGGCATGCGCGAAGGCCTCCAGGTCCGTGGCACGCACCGAATCGAGCAGTTCGGCGAACGACATCGACGAGTCGATCTGCGAGCGCAACACCAAGGTGTTGACGAACATCCCCACCAGCGGGTCGAGGACGCGTTGGCCGCGACCGGCTATCGGTGTGCCGACGGCGATGTCGTCCGACGCCGACAGCCGCGCCAACAACACGGCGAGACCGGCGTGCACCACCATGAACGGGGTCACACCGTACTCGCGGGAGATCACGCCGATCCGGTCCACGACCCAGCCGGGAACCTCGAATCCAACTTGCGCGCCGTGCTGGGTGGCCACCACCGGCCGCGGCCGGTCGGTCGGCAACTCCAGGACGTCAGGGAGTCCGCGCAGTTGGGTGTCCCAGTACGACAACTGCCGTGCGACCACCGAGTCCACATCGTCGGCGGAACCGAGGACCTCGTGCTGCCAGATCGCGAAGTCGGCGAACTGGACATCGAGGGGGACGAACTCCGGTTCGACCGTGGCCACGCGCGCCGCATAGGCGGTCACCAGGTCTGCCACCAGTGGCCCCATCGACTCGCCGTCGGCGGCGATGTGATGGACCACGAGGCCGAAGACGAATTCGTCTTCGGCGACCTGCCACAGCCGCGCCCGCAACGACCACTGCTCGGTGACGTCGAACCCGGCGCCGATCGCGGCCGCGAGATCGGCCTGCGATCTCACGATCGCCCAGTCCAGCCGATCGGTCACCTCGTCGGCCGGCGAGATGACCTGCACCGGCACGCCGTCAACCGTGGGGAACACGGTGCGCAGAACCTCGTGACGGATCACCACGTCGGTCAGCGCGACACGTAGTGCGTCGGCATCGACCGGCCCGGTCAACCGCAGCAGCATCGGGATGTTGTACGTCGACGCCGCCGTGTCGAACTGGTTGATGAACCACATCCGCAGCTGCGCGAACGACAACGGAATCCGTTGCGGCCTAGGCTCTACGGCCAGCACCGGGGCTACGCCCACGCTACGGCCACCGATCGTCTCGGCCAATCCGCGCACCGAGGGCATGTCGAACACATCACGCACCGAGAGTTCGACGTTGAACGCCTCGCCGGCGCGGCCGACGATACGCGCGGCCGCCAGGGAGTTTCCGCCGAGATCGAAGATGGACTCGGCGACACTGATCCGCTCGAGCCCCAGCACGTCGGCAGCGATCTCGGCGAGGATCTTCTCGGTCTCCGTACTCGGCGCGACATACTCTGCGGCGCCGGTGATCTGCGGTTCCGGCAGTCCCCGCCGGTCGAGTTTGCCGTTGACCGTCAACGGCAACTGGTCGAGCACCATCACGACGTCGGGCACCATGTAGCCGGGCAGCGACGCCGCCGCCGCGATCCGCACATCCGACGGTGTGGCGGCGTCGTCCGCCTCGAGTACGACATAGCCGACCAACAGCTCGTCGCCGTTGTCGCGACGTTTCACCGCGACTGCGGCGGCATCGACTCCGTCGGTGCTCAACAGCGCGGTCTCGACCTCGCCGAGCTCGATCCGGAAGCCACGGAGTTTGACCTGCGCGTCGGAGCGGCCCAGATACTCGAGGGTTCCGTCGCGGGAGATCGCCAGATCGCCGGACCGGTACATCCGGGATCCGTCTGCGGCGAACGGATCGGCCACGAACCGGATCGATGACAGACCGGGACGGCCGAGGTAGCCACGGGTGACCTGGGTGCCGCTCACATAGATCTCGCCGGGCACACCGTCGGGCACGGGCCGCAGACGATCGTCGAGCAGGTGGATCGTCAGGTTGGGCAGCCCGGTGCCGACATCGGAGCCCTTGGCTGTCTCCACGAAGTCGGGGTCCAAGGCCCGGAAAGTCGAGTGGACCGTCGTCTCGGTGATGCCGTACATGTTGACCAATACCGGCCCGACCCTGCCTTCACTGGCGAGACGGTCGGCGTACCACCGCTTGACCTGAGCGAAATCCAGTGCCTCACCGGCGAACACCATGTAGCGGACACTGTCGGCCAGGTCGTTGGGCGCACCTGGGCGGACGGCGGCGGCCAGCTGATAGTAGGCCGACGGGGTCTGGGAGACGACGGTCGCGGCTTCGGTGGTCAGCAGGCGGGCGAACTCATCGGGGCTGCGGGTGGTGAGGAAGTCCACGACCACCAGACGTCCGCCGAACAGCAGCGGACCCCACATCTCGAACACCGATACGTCAAAGGCATAGGAGTGGAACATCGTCCACACGTCGTTCTCGGTGAAGCCATAGTGCTGTTGCGCGGCCGCCATCAGCGCCACGACGCTGCGGTGTTCCACCACAACACCTTTGGGTCGACCGGTGGAGCCGGAGGTGAAGATCATATACGCGGCGGTGCGGTCGTCCACGACTGCGGGAAGCTCGGCCGCACCGGCGTGTGGGTGTTCGATCAGATCGGAGATGGTGTGCCGCGCAACGTCGAGGAAGCCCAGTGCTTGGCGACCGTCGTGATCGGTGATGACCAGTGTCGGGCCCGCATCCTCGACGATGAACGTCAGCCGGTCGGCCGGATGAGAGGTGTCCAGCGGCAGATAGGCTGCGCCGGCCTTGAGAATGCCCAGGATCGCGACCATGACGTCCACCGTGCGCGGCGTCGCCAGACCCACCACGGCACCCGCCGACACGCCGGCGGCCAGCAGTCCGGCTGCGACGCGGTCGGAACGATCGTCGAGTTCCCTGTAGGTCAGCGCACCGTCGTCGAGGTCGGTGACCGCGACCCGATCGGGGTGACGGTGCACCGCCGACCGGAAGATACCCGGTAGCGACTGCCAATCGGTGGTGCCGGCGATCGCACACGCGCGTTCCCGGATGCCGTCGGTGGCCGATCGGATCGCCGCCGCGATCCCCGCCGGATCGAGTCCGTCCTTGGGTATCAGAGCGGTGACGATGGCGCTGACCGCGGCCTCGGTGTCCATCCCGCGCGCCTCGAACACCGCGGCCGTCGCCGACACCCGCGTGAACAGGTCGGCGAAGGACACCTCGGCTCCGTTGGCGTCGAGCGCGACGGACTGCGGTGCGAGCTGCGCCGCGATGGTGATCAGGTCTCGCGTCGGTGGTCGTCTTCCCCATACAGCAGAAATGTCCACCGCGTCCACACCGATCCCTGTCACGTTCGTTCGCTGCCTTCCGACTCAGTGGAATCTGTCGCATGGTCGCCCTGGGCCACTACCCTCCCGGCACGTTCGCGCAACTCGTAGAGAACCGCGTCGAACTCTTCGGGTCCGGCCTCCGCGAGGCCGGGTATCAACGTCATCGCCGCCATCGTCAACGCCGAGTCCGCGTCGGGCGCAGTGGGACTCATCGCCTGCATCATGATGTCGAGATCACCGAAGCTCAGCGCGGGTGGCCCGGCGACCGCCAATGCGGCGGGGTCGGCGGCCGACGCCTGCGCCACGAGATCGGCGAGCGCCACCTCGGCCACGGTGTCGTCGACCGCGCTGGCGAGGAGCTCATCGTCGAGACGGATACTGACGTCGCCGACATGGAGGTCCGGATCAGTGGTGACCGAATCCAGCACCTGCACGTACCGTGCCGCCAGCCGCTCGATGGTACTCGGGTCGAACAGGTCTGTGGCGTAGAGGAATTGCGCCCGCATCCCGCCACCGCGACTGTCGCGCTCAGGGTCGTTGGGGAACAGGGTCAGCTGCAGATCCACCTTCGCCGAGGTCAGTTCCTCCCCGATGGGTGCGACCGTCAACCGGTCGAACTGCAGGGTGGGGAATTCGACGTCCTGGAAGGCCAACATCACCTGATAGATCGGGTTGTACGACGTCGGAGGCTTGGGTAGAGCGCGCGCCACGATGTTGTCGAAGGCCACGTCGGTGTGCGACATGTCGGCGAGGTCCTCGTTGCGGACTCGCGCCAGCAGGTCCACGAAGGGCTCGGACGGGTCGATGCGGGTACGCAGCGCCAGGGTGTTGACGAACATACCCACCACGTCGTCGAGGCTCTGCTCGCCGCGGCCCGCGAACGGCGTACCGATCACCAGGTCGGTGGCACCCGACATCCGGTTCAGCAACACCGCGAAGGCAGCGTGGATCACCATGAATGATGTCGTATGGTGTTGGCGCGCAACTATTTCGAGCTGCGCAACCACCGCGGCGGGGATTTCCAGGTCAACCGCAGCGCCACGGAAGGTGGGCGACTTCGGCCGCGGGTGGTCATGCGGCAGATCCAGTCGCTCCGGGACACCGGCCAGGCGATCATCCCAATAGGCCAGCTGACGCTCTTCCTCGGTGGTGCCCTCGCCATCGGTCACCGCGAGGCGTTCCGACAGCCACAGGCTGAAGTCGGCGTACTGCACCGGAAGCGGCTTCCACGCGGGTTCGGCCCCGGTGTTGCGTGCCGCGTACGCCGTCATCAGATCGCGCGCCAGCGGCGACATCGACGCACCGTCGGCGCTGATGTGGTGGATGACGAAGACCAGAATGTGCTCGGTGGTCGACAACCGCAGCAACACCGCACGTACCGGCGGCCGGGTGGTGATGTCGAATCCTTCGCCGGTCACCTCACCGATGGCATCCTCCAGCGCGGACCCCACCTCCCGGACCTGCACCGTCAGCTCGCTCTCGACGACATCGGCGGGCAGGATCACCTGGATCGGCTCCCCGTTGATCATCGGGTAGGTGGTGCGCAGCGACTCGTGGCGGCGCACCAGGTCGGCGGTGGCCAGCTGTAATGCAGCGACGTCGAGATCACCGGTCAACCGCAACGCCATCGCGACGTTGTAGGCCGCCGATCCCGGGTTGGCGCGGTTGATCAACCACAGCCCGCGCTGCATCCCCGACACACGAACCAGCTCGGCACGACTGCGGGCCAGCAACGGTGGCGCCCCGTGACCGGTTGGGCTCGCCGCCAACGCCTGTGCCAGCGTTGCGACGGTGGGACGTTCGAACAGCAACTTCACCGGCACCGGCCGGTCGAGCAGGGCCGACAGCCGCGAGGTGACCTTGGTCGCCGACAACGAGCTGCCGCCGAGGTCGAAGAAGTCGGCGTCCGCACTGATCCGATCCTGCCCGAGCACCTGCCCGAAGATACCCGCGACCACGGTCTCCATCTGCGAGCTCGGTGCGCGATACCCGATCGTGGCGGAGAAGTCCACCGGCGGTAGCGATCTGCGGTCGATCTTGCCCGATGTGGTAAGCCGGAACTCCGAGACGACCACCAGCGAATGCGGCACCATGTAGGCGGGCAGGTGCACTGCCGCCTGCTCCAGGATGCGCTTGGGGTCCGCCGCCGCCCCGTCGACCAGACGCGCGTAGGCGACCAGCACGTCGTCGCCGCCGGGCCCCGGCACTCCCAGGCTGATGACCTCGCTGACCATGGGATGCCGCGCGATGGCGGCATCGACCTCGCCTGGCTCGATCCGCAGGCCGCGGATCTTCAGCTGGAAGTCGGTGCGTCCCACGTACCGTAGCGCGCCGGACGTGGTGCGGACCACCCGGTCACCGGTGCGGTACATGCGCTCGCCGTCACCGAACGGATTCGCCACGAACCGCGTCGCGGTCAGGTCTGGCCGACCGTGATACGCCTGCGCAAGCTGTATGCCCGACAGGTACAGCTCACCGGGGACCCCGGCGGGGACCGGCCGCAGCGCCGGATCCAGTACCAGCGCACCGACTCCGGGGACCGCGCGGCCGATGGTGACCTCGTCCCCCTCGTGCAGGGGTCCGGCAGCGGTCGCCCAGATGGTGACCTCGGTGGGGCCGTAGAGGTTGAAGAACGCGCGACCCGCGCGGGCCCATCGGCGCATCAGGTCCGGCGGGCAGGCCTCACCGACACTGATGACCCGCGACAGACTGGGCACCGCAGCCGGTTCCAGCGTCGCCAGCGCGGATGGTGTCATCACGGCGTGACTGACCTGATGAGTGTCGATGACCGTCGCGAGTTCGTCGCCGCCATAGACGCCGTTGGGGCTCACCACGAGTTCGGCGCCGGTGCACATCGCCATCAGGATCTCGAAGATCGAGGCGTCGAAGCTCGGCGACGCGACATGAAGCACCCGAGACCGCTGATCCAGTCGCAGGATCTTCTTCTGATTGGCCACCACCGTGGCCAGGCCGCGATGACTCAACGCGGCGGCCTTTGGCTTACCGGTGGAACCGGAGGTGTAGATCAGATACGCCAGGTCATCGAGGACCGGCGGCCGGATCAGTTCGTCGGTGCGCACCCGCGCGCCGCTGTGTCCGGCGAGCTGCAGCTCCATGGTCTCGTCGTCGATCGACAGCCACTCGACCCCGTCGGGGGCCTTGCGGGACACCTCGAGGACCGTCAGCCCCAGCGCGGCCTCGCTGTCGGCGAGGATCTCCGCGAGCCGGCCGGCGGGATGAGCCGGGTCGATGTTCACAAACGCCGCACCGGATTTGGCGACCGCCAGCATGGCCATCACCGACTGGTGTGAACGGGGGATGCACAGGGCAACAACATCACCCGGACCGAGTCCACGGGAGATCAGCTCGCGGGCGAGTTGGTTGGTGCCGGCCTCCAGGGTGGACCAGGTGATCGTACCGGCGCCGCTGATCGCGACACCAGAGGGATTGGCCTGGACCACACCGTTGAACAGCAGATCCCGCAACGTCTCGGGGATCGCCGGAGTCTTCGGACGCTCGGTGAGTGCGGCGAACTCCGCGCCGGCCACCAGGTCGATGGTGCCGACCCGCCTGGTGGGGGCCGCGACCATCGCACGCAGCACCGTGACCAGCTGATCGGCGACCCGCTCGATGGTCCGCTGGTCGAAGAGGTCAGCGGCATAGGCGAGTTCGACGTCCAGACCGGCGTCGCGGACCTGATCGGTGACGGTGATCGACAGATCGTACTTGGCCGACTGCACACGGGCGTCGAGCATCTCCGCCGAGTCGGCCCATTCCTCGAGCGCGCGGGCCTGACCCGGATGCATGGTGAGAGAGACCTGGAACAGCGGGGTGTGGGCAGCCGACCGCTCCGGCGCCACGGCCTCGACGACCCGCTCGAACGGGATCGTCGCGTGCCGCATCGCGCGGGTGCGGGTGGTGTGCGCACGATCGAGCAATTCGGCGGTGGTGTCTCCTGGTGCGATCGCGGTACGCAGCACCACCGTGTTGACGAACATGCCGACGAGATCGCTGGTCTCGGGTTCGTCGCGTCCGGCGACGGCAGTACCGATCGCGACCTCGTCCACCTCGGCCCACCGTGCCAGCAGGATGGCAAATGCCGTGTGCAGCACCGAAAACGGGGTGACGTTGTGGTCACGTGCCAGCGCGCGGACGCCGGCAACCAGATCGGGCTCGATGGTGATGTCCACGTATCCACCGCTGCCGGTGGCCACATGCGGGCGCGGATGGTCGGTGGGCAGCGGCAGGAAACCGGGCAGACCGGCCAGTTCCTGCTCCCAGAAGGCCAGCCCGTCGATCGCGACCTCGGTCGGCTCATCGGGGGCGCCGAGCAGGCGGTGTTGCCACATCGCGAAGTCTGCGTACTGGACATCCAGCGGCGGCAGCGGGTTGTCGACGCCGTCGCGCCGGGCGGTGTAGGCGACGAACAGGTCTCGGATCAGCGGCACGAGGGAAAAGCCGTCACCGGCGATGTGATGCAGCACCACCACCACGACATATCCCGAGCCGTCACGCAGAATCCTTGCCCGGAAGGGGATCTCGTGTGCGAGGTCGAATCCACGAGCCGCCTCGGCGCCGATCACCTCATCGAGGCGGCCATCGACGTCGACCACCTCGGTGTCCACCGATGTCGACGCCTCGGCGGCATCCAGAATCTCCTGAATCGGTTCCCCACCATGGGATCCGAACCGGGTGCGCAGGGTCTCGTGGCGCTGGATGAGGTCGCCGAGCGCCTGCTGCAGGGCCGCGACATCGACGTCGGCGCCGAGCCGTACCGCGCCCGGCATGTTGTAGGTACCGGCACCCGGATCCATCCGGTTGACGAACCACAGTCGCGTCTGCGAGTGCGACAGCGGAATGATCTGCGGGCGTGGGTCGACACGGGTGAGCGCCGGCCGGCCGTCGGCCCCGCCCGATCGAGAACGTTCGGCGATCTCACCGACGTCCACCGAGGTGAACACGTCGGTGAGATCGACCCGGACGTTGTGCTCCACTCGCGCTCGCGACACCAGGCGGGCGGCCATCAATGAGTCACCGCCGAGCGCGAAGATGTTGTCACGCAAACCGATTCGCTCCACCCCGAGCAGCTCGGAGATCAGCGAGGCCAGCGTCATCTCGACCGGTGTGCGCGGCGCCTCGTAACCGACGACCGGGGTGAGATCGGGAGCCGGCAGACTCTTTCGATCGAGTTTGCCCGCGGTACCCACCGGGAACTGGTCGAGCAGCACGGCCGCCGACGGCACCATGTGCGAGGGCAGATGGCGGCGACACCACGACAGCGCCGCAGCCTCGGTCACCGAGTCGTCGTCGGATCGCAGGTAGGCCACCAGTACGGGGCTGGGACCCAGGTCGGTACGGGGTACCACCGCGGTGGCGTCCACACCTGGCATCGCGTCGAGCACCGCTTCGATCTCACCGGGTTCGATCCGCTGGCCACGGATCTTCACCTGGAAATCGGTGCGCCCCAGGTATTGCAGCTCGCCGGCCGCATCCCAGCGCACGAGGTCGCCGGTACGGTACATGCGCGAGCCCGCGCCACCGAAGGGGTCGGCGACGAACCGGTCGGAGGTCAGATCGCTACGCCCCAGGTAGCCGTCGGCCAACTGGCAGCCGGCGAGATACAGTTCTCCTGCCACACCGGTGGGCACCGGACGTAGCCGGGTGTCGAGGACGTAGCTTTCGGTGTTGGCCACCGGCCGACCGATCGGCACCGGACCGTCGTCGGCCACCACGCGGTGCTCGGTGACGTCGACCGCGGCCTCGGTTGGGCCGTACAGGTTCACCAGTTCGGCGGTGGAGCCGTCGATCACCCGATCGGCCAGCAGCCGCGGCAACGCCTCACCGGAGGTGAACACACGGCGCACGGTGGCCGGCAGCAGGGTCTCGTGGCCCTCGTTCTGCAACACCTCGGTGTACACGTCCAGCATCGACGGAACGAAGTGCGCGACGTTGACCTCACGTCGGGTGATCAGGTCCAGCAGGTATTCGGGATCGCGATGTCCGTCCGGGCGGGCGATCACCATCCGCGCGCCTTCGGCCAACGGCCACAGCAGTTCCCACACCGAGACGTCGAAGGTGAAGGGGGTCTTGTACAGCACCCGATCCGCCTCGGAGAGCGGATAGTTCGCCTGCATCCAGGCGAGCCGGTTGAGGACCGCCGAGTGCGACACCTGCACACCCTTCGGCGTACCCGTCGAACCCGAGGTGAACAACACATAGGCGGCCTCGTCGCGCCCGCCGACCGCAGCGACGGCGGGCGGTTGCGCGGCCGCGGCATCACGGGCCACCGCATCGACGCCGATCGCGGAGAGCAGCGCGGCATCGATCACCACCGGAGCCGACACCGCATCCACGATGAGTCGTCGCCGCTCGTCGGGCTGGGTGGGATCGACCGGCACATAGGCGGCCCCCACCGTGAGCACAGCGTAGATCGCCGCCACCTGCCCCGGGCCGCGGCCCACCGACACGACCACGCGGTCGCCGCGTCCGACGCCCTCGGCGAGCAGATGCGCGGTGATCACCGCACGTAACTGGTCGAATTCGGCATACGTCCACTGCCGATCGTCGAACTCGACCGCGATGCGGTCCCCGTGATCGCGGACCTGACGCTCGAATGAGGTCAGCAGATGATCAACCGATTCCGGCAGCGCGAGCGCGGGCCCCTTGCCCAGCGCCAGCATCTCCGCACGTTCGTCGTCCATCAGCAGATCGACGTCGGCCACCAGGGTGTCGAGACCGGCGAACACCCGTCCGAGGAACACCAGGAACCGCTCGAGATGACCGCGCAACTCGTCCTCGGTGTACAGATGCGGATTGCCGTGGAAGTCGACGACCAGGCGTGCGCCGGGGCTGGCCTGGTACACGTTGAGGCGCAGATCCTCCAGGATGCCCGAGCTGAGGATCTGGTATTCGACGTCGGCACCGACCATCTCGATCGGCTTGTCGAAGAACATCAGATTGACGATAGGTCCGAAGGACGCCGTGTTGGCATCGGCCAGCCCGGCATCGATGCGGATGTCCTCGAACCGATATCGCTGATGGCGCAGGGCGCCGGTCAGTTCGAGCTGGCTCTGCTCGATGAGGTCGCGCATCGTCAGCCGGGACACGTCGCGGGCGCGGATCGGCAGCATGTTGGCCAGCATCCCGGCGGCATTCTTGATCTTCGCCGTGGCGCGGCCGGTCACCGGAAGGCTGAGAACCACATCGTCGGTGCCGGCCATCCGCGCGAGATAGGCCGAGAAACCGGCCGTCAGCAGGACGGCGGCCGAGGTGTTGAGTTCGGTGGCCACGCGGTCGAGCTGATCCTGGGCAGCAACGCTCATCTGGGCGCCGGCAACCAGATTGCGTGGCGACAGCGTGGCGGCGGCGGACTGCTGCGCCAGCGTGACCCGCTCGGGCAGATCCGCGACCCGGTCCACCCAGTGCGCCCGATCGGCGGCGCGACGAGTGCCCTCGCGGTACTTGATGTCGTCGGCGACGAGGTCGGCGAGGCTTGCGCCCGCCTTCGGCGCGTACTCGTCGCCCGCAAGCTCCGCGTTGTACCGGTTGACGACGTCGAGGACCGACATGAGTCCGGCATATCCGTCGAGTGCGATGTGGTGGGCCCGCACGTACCAGAACGACCGATCATCCGCGACGCGGATCAGCGTTGACACCACCAGCCGGTCACCGCGCAGATCCATTTGTCGTTGATAATCGTCATTCATCCATTGGTGCGCGGCGGCGACCGGATCGGGTTGATCGCGAAAATCGAGAAAATCGAGATCATTGTCGATCTGTTGATCGACAATCTGCATCGGGACGCCGTTGACCTCGACGATCCGGGTGAATGCGGACTCCCGGGCGCGACCGCTCTCCACCGTGACCCGACGGAACAGCTCGCGGTCGAGTTCCCGGCCGGCGTCGCGGATGTCGAGGTACTGAGCAACGGTAACGGAATAGTCGGCGGAGAGGTTCTCCGCGAACCACATCCCGCGCTGAGCAGCGGTGAGTTCGAGAGGGGTCGCTTCCGTGCCGTCGGCATCACGCGCAGTATGTGCTGACCCCATCGCCTCTCTCTTCCAGTTCGTCGGCCAGCCTGATCCAGCGACTCATCGGCAAGCCCGGTCGTACGTCGATCGATGTGTCCACCGCAACGACCGTTGTGGGCTGTCTGTTCCGCGGAAACGGTGTTCCCTCGCAACAGTGTGCGTCATTATCCACCCTTCAATTCCTACTTCACCATGATTCGGTTGAATGGATGAGCCCAGACCGAACCACCTGAATTGCCGGTAAACGACAAGCTCACAGATGGATTTCGTATCCGGACGCCAGATCGTTACGCGCGGCCCCGGCGCGTCGTCCAAACGTAGGAACCGTACCTGCCCGAAAGTAATGTTTTGGTATCCCCCGACGACAATGTCGCAGGGCGTGTCGATTGTTTGGGTACCATCGCCCACAGCAACCGGCCGTGTGCTCCGGCAACCGACGTGGCCCGAGAGGAGTAGTCGATGGCCGAGCCGTCCCACAGGTCCACGACCTCGGCGACGCCCCGTTCACCCGTCGATGTCGGTCGGGACGCCGATCTGCTGACCTCTCGTGACCTCGAGATCACTCGTGCATGGACCAACGGCAACGCAGGCGATTCCGATGCCTCGGGCCCGTCGGACCAGGGCGTTGCGCCCGCAGCCCGCCACCGCCGGGCACGGCACGCGAAAGTGACCGGCGACGATTCGCCGACCGTCGCCTTTCCGGCGCTGACCCCGGCCGCCACGCCTGCACCCGAGGCCACCGACAGCCCCCGGCCCACCGTCGATGCCCCTACCGCCGACCCGGCCACCCGGGACGGTTCGATCGCCGACGGTCCGGTGGACCAGGTCGCGCCAGACGTCGCCGATGGATGGCGAATCCTCACCCCGCCGGGTGATACTTCCCACATCGCCGACATGAGCGATCCCGCCGTCAGCGATCCCGCCGTCAGCGACACCGGCCTCCTCGATGAAAACCGCGCCGAGCGCGCCCCGATCGCTGCGCCGTCCGTGCCGGAGCCGGCACGACGGTCCGAGGCCGCGCACCGGGCCGCGTCCCCGTCAGCGACCGAACCCGACACCGCAGCCGAATCCGAGTCCCTCGATCTCACGCCGGCCGCTCCCGCCGCGATCGAGGTGACCGGTCTGCACAAGCGGTTCGGCGCGAACGTGGCCGTCGAATCGGTGAGTTTTTCGGTCGCCAAGGGTTCGATCCTCGCGCTCCTCGGCCCCAACGGGGCAGGCAAGACCACGACCGTCAACATGCTGTGCACACTGCTCAAACCAGATGGCGGTACCGCGACGGTGGCCGGCCATGACGTGGTGTCCGACGCTGCGGGCGTGCGACGCTCGATCATGTTGACCGGGCAGTTCGCTGCACTGGACGAAGCGCTGTCCGGCCGCGACAACCTCATCCTGTTCGGACGGCTGATGGGGCTGTCCAAATCCGCGGCACGCGTCCGCGCCGACGAATTGCTCACATCCTTCGACCTCACCCGAGCCGCCGGCCGCCGGGTCGGTGAGTATTCCGGTGGTATGCGGCGTCGCATCGACATCGCGTGCGGCCTGGTCACCCAGCCCGAGGTTGTCTTCCTCGACGAGCCGACCACCGGTTTGGACCCGCGCAGCCGCCAGGAGGTGTGGAAACTCGTCGAGTCGCTGCGCGACCAGGGCGTCACCACGCTACTGACCACCCAATACCTGGAAGAGGCCGATACGCTCTCCGACCACATCGTGGTGATCGACCGCGGTCGTGTCATCGCATCGGGTACGGCCGACGAGCTCAAGGCCGCTACCGGTGCCTCGCATTACGACGTCACGCCGGCCGACCCGGAGGACCTGCCACGGTTGCGCGATTGCCTCGGTGACCTGCTCACCGATTCCCCCAGCGACCCAACGTCCCCACGTGGCCCAGCGTCCCCTAATGGCGGAGCCGACGGCGAATCGTCGGCCTCGGTCGCGGTGCCCGCACCGGACGGCGCGGACACCCTCGTCGAGATCGTGCAACGCACCACCGGGGCGGGGATCCGGCTCTCGGATGTCGCACTGCGCCGCCCCAGTCTCGACGAGGTCTTCCTCGCGTTGACCGATCCCAGCGCGCCGAGTTCCAACCCGGCTGCCGAACCCGCGGACGATCCGGCGTGACCTCCACCCCAGCCGCTCGGACCGCAGTGCACACCGCGCGGGCGAACACCGCTCGGGTCGACCCGGCCGGAGTCGGGCGTGCGGGTGCGACGGACACCGTCGCGACGCCGACGGTGATCACCCGCCCGCGGACTCACGCCACCGCCCAGTGGTGGGCCCTGACGATCCGCGGGTTGCGCGCGATCTTCCGCAATGGGGAGATCATCTTCGCCTTCGCCGCGCCGGTGCTGCTGGCGATCTGCTTCTACCTGCCACTGCGGTCGATCATGGACGCCGATCCCGACATGGATTACGCCGCGTTCCTGATGCCGATCATCTCGCTGCAATCGGTGAGCTTCGTGGCGTCCTCGGCGGCGATGCGCGCCTCCGTGGACACCACCAAGGGCATCAACACCCGGTTCCGGACGATGCCGATGCCGGTCGCGATCCCGACGCTCGCCCGGTTCGGCACCAACGGGGCTCTGCTGGTGATCTCGGTCATCTGCGCGGCGGTCACCAGCTTGGTGATGGGCTGGCGACCGGCGGGTTCGGTACTCGAGACGGTGGGACTGTTCGCGGTGGTGCTTGCCGTGGGGCTGCTGATCGCCATCCTCGCCGACGCCCTGGGTCTGTTGTCGAACAGCCCCGAGGCGACCAGTCAGGCGCTGTCCCTGCCGATTCTCGTCCTCGGCCTGCTGTCCACCGGCTTCGTCCCCGAGGACCAGTTCCCGGAGTGGATACAGCCGTTCGTCCGCAACCAGCCGATCTCGCAGTTCGCGACGTCGATGCGAGCGCTGAGCGACGGCACGGTCACCCTCGAGATTCTGACTCCCACGATCTGGTGGTGCGTGGGACTCGGGATCGCCGGGGTGTTCCTGACCGGACTTGGCATCCGGAAGGCTGTGCGATGACCGCCGTGCCCGCCCGGACACCCGGTGCCGCGCCCACCCCCGCCGTCGCGCCCCACACCACCCCGGTGCAGGACCAGACCAGCTCGGTGCAGGACCAGACCGCGTCTGCGCAGAAGGCGCCACCGGTCGCCGCCCCCGGCGAGGGCACGATCCGCGCCTGGTTCACCCAGAGCGGGGTGCTGTCGTGGCGTCAGCTGTCGGTGATGGTGCACGACAAGGCGACATTCCTGCAGTTGGTGCTGGTCCCCATCCTGACCCTGCTGATGTTCAAGGTCGTCCTCGGTGATGCCATCGGCAGCGCGACCGGCCAGGACAGCACCTACGGCACCGTTCCGTTGGTCATCCTGGTGAGCGCGATGTTCGGATCGGTCGCCGCGGGCATCCGACTCAATCAGGAGCGTGGCACCGGTCTGCTGTCGCGGCTGTACGTGCTGCCCATCAACCGCGCGGCCGATCTGACCTCGCGACTGCTCAGCGAGATGTTCCGGATCGTGCTCGTCACGGCGCTACTGATCGTGGTCGGTTCGTTCATCGGGTTCGACATCACCGGCGGGTTCGGTGCCATCGCCGGGATCTTCGGGGTGGCGCTGATGTTTGGCGTCGCCTACGCCACACTGGTCCTGGCACTCGCGGTCAGTGCCGCTCCATCGGCCCCGCTCGTGCCGCTGCTGTCGCTGGTGTCGAGTGTGCTGATGTTCTTCAATTCGGGGTTCTCCCCCATCGACGCCTACCCCGGCTGGCTCCAACCGATCGTGGAGAACCAGCCGATGACGCCCACGATCGAGGTGATGCGTTCGTTGGCGGCCGGCGGTCCGATCGCCGAGAACCTGATCAAGGTGACGATCTGGACCGTCGGGATCATCGCCGTGTGTGTGTACCCGGCCCTGCGCGGCTACCGAAAGGCGGCGACCGCGCGGTGACGCCTGCGCGGTTTCCGACGCCGGGTCGCCCGGCCCACCGATCGCATCAGCCGATGGCGCGAAGACCGCCGAAACCTTCGTCGAGGTCACGCGCCAGCCAATCGAGCACCTGACGCACGGTGTGTACCACCGCCATCGGTTCGCCGAGTCGGCCGATGCGGGGCAGACAGTGCAGGATCGCCGCAGCGATCGTGGAGCCCACCCCGAGCCCGTTGAGGTCGGACACCCGGCCGTAGCGGACCAGTGCACCGGCGAGCTCGCGGTAGGTGGCGGACTCGCCATGCACCCGCACCGCTGTGAGCGTCGGGGTGACTTGAGCCCTGCGCGCGATCTCGTCACTGGTCGCACGCAAACGTGCGGCCTCCCACGGTCCGTATTCGCCGACCATGTCTCACCTGCTTCCGCAGCACCTGAGAACCACCGATTCCAGACCCGACCAGTTCCCTGTTGAGGAAATGATGACAGCTCACGCCCCGAATGTCACCGGGGCACGGTGGATTTCTACTGGTTTGGCTGCCTTACCGGCGTGTCACTCGGCGGCGCGCTCGGCGCGGTCGGCCTCCATGGCGTCGATCAAGCTCTTCGGACGCAGATCGGTCCAGTTCTTCTCGACATACTCCAGACACGCCGCCCGGCTGTCCTCGCCGAACACCGCGGTCCAGCCTGCCGGGATGTCGGCGAAGGTCGGCCACAGCGAATGCTGGTTCTCGTCGTTCACCAGGACGTAGAAACGCCCGTTCTCGTCGTCGAACGGATTGGTCATCTGCTCTGTCGTTCCTCTCGTGTGGGTAGTGCATCCGTCGCCCTGGGCGCCCGCGGCAGGCGCGCCGCAACGTCCCCGGACCCGGATGGTGCGCATCGAGGTCAGTGGACCCGATGGTACCGGTGATGACAATCGGCCCAGACGCCCGCGTCGCCCCACGCGGGTGCACGTCATCGCCGCGCGCACGTGCCAGCTGTGCGCCTGGCGAGAACTCCGGGCGGCCGACCGGCCGTCTTCGGCCGGTCCTCCCATTGCCAGGCCGTAAGGTCGTCACCATGACGATCGACAAGACCGGGGCCGCGGTCACCGTCACCCACGAGCCTGACGTGCAGCGCTTCGAGATCGCGGTCGCCGACACCGCATCCGAACCGGCCCCGGCGGGATTCACCGCCTACCGCGATCGCGCTGACGGCGACAGTCGGCAACGGGTGTTCTTCCACACCGAGGTGGCCGAGGAGTTCGGAGGCCGCGGACTCGGCACGATCCTGATCCGACACGCCCTCGACCAGACCCGCGCCGAAGGCATCGTCATCGTCGGCGTGTGCCCGATGGTGGCGGCCTATCTCGGCAAACATCCCGAATATGCCGACGCCGCACGCAAGCCCACGCCGGACATCCTGAGGTGGCTCGACGCCGAACTCAGCTGAGGGTTCCCGGAAACACGCACACGGCGCCGTCGAACCGGCACTCGGTACGACTGACCCCGGTGCTGGAGTTCACCACCACCGATGCGATCACCTCGCGTCCCGGCGGGAGCACCCGGGCGGTGATCTGACCGTCGCGAGCTGCTCGGAGCTCGGCGACCAGCAGCCGCCGCAGTCGGCGGGCGGTCTCCGTATCGCCGCGCGCGTCCAGCGCCCCGTCGTCGAGCAGCAGTACCGTCACTCCGCGCCGCCGCGCCTGCCACGCGGCGCTGCGCACCTCCTCGGACTCCCAGGCCCGCGCCCGGATGCCGTCACGCAGTTGTGCCTCGGTCAGCCGGGCGTCGATCACCTCGTCCGGGCCGAAGGCATGCCGGTCGACCATCCGCTGCAGGATCGGGCGGGCACCGCGGTCGAGACGACGTAACTGATCATGACGTTCGGCAGCCCCGGCTCTCGCGGCGGCCTCCGTCTGCGCCTGCGCGATCTCCCGCTCGCGCAGCGCTCGGATGCGGACCTCCATCGGCGGTGCCATCAACACGAACAAGGTGGCCATCACCAGCACCGGGAAACAGAAGAACGTGATCTCGGCGCCGGCCGGATAGCCGAACCCCTGCGCGACACCCCACACCCCGGCGACCACACTGGCGCACACCGCACCCACCCAGGCGAACACCGGGCGCCGATGCAGTGCGAGCATCGTCGCCACCACGGTCAGCGCCGACACCGGTGGCGACGTCTGCAACGTGCGGTAGGTCTCCACCGGAAGACTCCACAACGACAGCGCCAGCGCACCCACCACCAATCCGGTCACCGCCACGGCGACCGGTGCCGGCGTCCGCGCTCCGCGGCCTCCGACGACGAACGCCGCCGCAACGCCGAACGCCGCCAGTCCCGCCGCCGCACCGACCCAGCTCACCCACGACCGGATCTCCCAACCCGCACCTACCGCCACCACCACATAGGTCAAGGCGAATATCCCCAACGACCAGATCACCGCAGCCGAACCGAGGCCGAACAGATCGACTGCGGCGGGATCGGCCGGGTGCTCGTCGTCGTGATCTCCGGTACCTTTCGGCGTCCGGCGACCACCGCGCAACCCGCCATCGCGTCCGGTCATGAGCGGCGCCAGCCCACGTGGATGCGGGTACCGTCGCCCGGCGCTGCCGCGACGTCGACCGACCCACCGGCCACGGCCTCCATCCGGCCGCGGATGCCGACCGCGACCCCGTATCGCTCATTGCCCAACGCGGTCGGGTCGAAGCCGACGCCGTCGTCGCGCACGGTGATCGAGACCGCGTCGCCGGCCAGCTCACCGTCGACGACGCACCGACTGCCCACCCCGGCGTGTCGTCGCCAGTTGCGCAAGGCCTCACCCACCGCACCACTGATCGCGGTGAACGCCTCGGCGGGGTACGCAACCGCGTTGTCCACGACCCGTAACTCGACCACCACCCCGTCCCCCACCTCGTCGGCGAGGGCCTGCAGTCGGTGCGCGAACAGCGACGCGGGCACCTCGGCACTGTCCCGCTCGTCGCCCAGGTCGAGTTCGGCCAACGCCGATGCCGCCTGGGCGGCGAGGCGCCGATCGGGCTTCCCCACCCCGACCGCCAGCAGCGCGGCGATCACCCGATCGTGGATCACCGCGGCGAATCGAGCGCGCTCGGATTCGCGCGCCACCATCGCTGCAGTGGCGGCTGCCGCGGTGATGGTGGCGGCCCGACGGGTGTCCAACGACCGGACGTTGCGCGCGGTCGCGTACGCGACCGCCATGAACACCCCACTGAGCGCCATGGTCAGTGGCGCACTCAACAACTCACGCGGCGTCACCGCACCGTCGAGCCCGATCTGATTGGCCGCATGTACCAGGGTCGTCGCGACGACGAGATGCGTGATCGCCCACCGGGTCCGGCCGATCAGCACCAGCGCGATGGCGGCCACCGACGGGAACTGGATCAGCCAAATGGTGTAGCGGTCGGTGCCGTCGGGTACGCCCCGCCACGCCACGAACCACAGCAGCGTCGACAACACGTAACCCACGGCGCAGGCGCCCACCGGCCAGTCGAGCCTGCCGGGTTCGTCGCGGAACGACATCGCCACGAGTGCGACCGCCGGACCCACCACGAGTACGACGCTGAGTACCGTCCACCACGGGTCGGTGAGGTGCATGGTGCGCACCGCGACCGGCGCCATCAGCAGGCTGAATGCCAGCAGCCCGCAGCCCACGAACCGGGTGCCCACGCGTTCGAGCCGCGCCAGGTCGGAGTCGTCGGCGCGCAGTTGGCCGCGGCCGACCCCGTGGGTGGCGGTCTGCAGTCGAGCGATGCCGTTCACCGCACGGCCGTCCTCATCGGCTTTCGACATCCCCGCCGGTGATCTGTCCGTTGTGGGCACAGTCGTAGCGTCGCACGCCGTCTGCGCGAGCGAGCACGATACTGGCGCGGGTGGGTCGCCCGGGTGGCATCACCCGCGCGGTCACCCGGCCGGTCCGCATCGCTCCGAGTTCGGCCACGAGCAGGTCGTCGAGGCGCGCCTGCACGGCCGGGACGTCGGCCGTGCCGCCGTCGTCAAACAACACCACCGTGACCCCGCGTCGTCGTGCCTGCCACACCGCCGCACGCACCGCGACCGCCTGCCAGGCCGGTGCCCGGATGCCGTCACGCAATCCGGCTTCGACCAGACGCGCATCCCTCACCTCGTTGACGGTGAATGCGTGCTCGGCAGCTACCTGCATGAGCAGGGGTCGCGCCTGCCGGTCGAGCAGCGCCACCTGGCGCTCCCGCTCCTCGGCGGCGGCCGCCGTGGCCGCCGAATCCGACGCGTCCCGGACCGCCCGGGCGCGCAGCGTGCCGATCGTCTCGGCGATGGGCCGCAGCATCACGCCGAACAGCGATGCGAACAGCATCACCGGATAGACCCACGAGGTGAAGACCAGACCGGCGGTGAATCCGAGTCCGCGCGCCGCTGTCCATGTCGCAGCCGACAGACTCATCGCGACGGCACCGACCCATGCCGTGCCGATCCGTCCGCGGACCACCAGCAACGCCAGGGCGACGATGCCCGCGATGGCCGCCGGCAGACACTGGACCGGCGCGAAAGTCGCGGCCGGCACCGACCACCACGCGAGTGCGGTCCCGCCGAGCATCAACCCTGCGGCGACCGCCGCTGCCCGCGCGGGTAGCGGGTCGCCTCGCAGCCGGGTCAGCACGGCCAGGTCGACGGCCAGCAACCCGAAGGCACCGGCGAAGCCGACCCAGCTCCACACCGACGTGATGTTGACGCCGGAGCCGATCGTGACGACCAGGTAGATCACAGCCAGGGCGAGCAGTGCGCGCACCACCAACGGCGAGCGCAGACCGAACAGGTCGGTGGTGTCCTCGATCGCCGGGTCGGCCTCGTCGGCCGCCACGTCAGGCCCGTCCATCGGGCACCGCGATCGCCACCGGCGCGTGTGTGGTCGGTTCGTCGGTCCACCGCAGGATCACCGTGGTGCCGTGTCCAGGCGTGCTGCGTACCTCGGCCGAACCACCGGGAACCGAGGCCATCCGCCGGCGGATACCGATCGCCAACCCCAACCTTTCCGGTCGCACATGCGCCTCGTCGAATCCCCGGCCGTCGTCGACGACGGCGAGGCTGATCGATGCGTCCCCGAGGTCACCGACGACCAGGCAGGAGGCGTCGTCGCCGGCGTGGCGCGCCTGGTTGCGGATGGCCTCGCCCATCGCATCGATCAGAGCCGCAGCGACCTCGGCGGGATAGCGCCGACTCGCGTCGGGGTCGATCGACAGCTCACGGTCCACCTCGACCCCGGTCGATCGGATCGCCAACCGGATGCGCCGCGCGAACTCGTCGGCGTCGAGCGGGCCGGCCGTCGGGTGCTCGCCGCGACGGTCGAGCTCATGGACGGCCGAGGACGCCTGCGCCGCAAGCGCCGACGATGGTCGACCGACGTCGATGGCGAGCAGGATGGCCAGCACCTTGTCATGGATCAGCGTGGCGAACCGGGTGCGTTCGGCGTCCTCGGCGGCCGCCGCCGACGACGCGGCCGCCGCCTCGATCGCCGTTGCTCGGGTCTCGTCGAGGACCTGCGCCGTCCGGACGGTGACCACTGCGACCGCCAGGAACACTGCGGTCAGCGCGATGGTGAGCAGGGAACCCAGGTACAACTCCGGGCGGATCTGACCGTCCAGCCCGAGTTGATTGGCGGTTTGGGTCACCAGCGTCGCGATGACGATGTACGCCAACGCGAGACGCGGGTGGCCACTGAGCCCGAGGAGTAGACCCGGCACCCCGGGGAACTGCACCAACCACACGCTCCAGGTGGTGTCCTCGGATGCGACCGCTCCCGTCCAGGCGCCGAACCACAACAGAGTGGCCAGCAGCAGGCCGGCGCAGCAGGCCGTCGCCAGAGCGGTAAATCCGGTCGGTCGCCGACGGTAGGTGGCGATGATGACGACCATGGCCGGCACCGTCACGAGCAGGACGCTCACCGGTGGCCACCACCGGTCGGTCAACGCGGACTCCGAGGCGATCAGCGGCGTCAGTGCGACCGGGAAGATCAGTAGTCCGGTACCGACGAACCGGGCGCCGAATCGGCGGATGCGAGCCAGATCGGAGTCGTCGGTCGGCCCGATCAGCCGCAAGCGCCAGGCATGCAACCATGCCCTGCGTTTCGGCGTGGAGACGATCGTCATTGCCGCGGCCACCTCGTCGCCCGGTCCTGTGGTTCGGTGACGACCTTGCCACGCTTTGCCGCCGTCACGGCACCCACCCGACATCAGCGCGGTCGGTGTCGGTGTCGATGAGGCGCAGCACCAACCACCCCCATGGCCCCAGCCGCACGTCGACGGCTCCGTCGCCGCAGATGTGCAGCGGTTGGCCGGAGAGCGCGTCGACCAGCCGGGTGCCCGGTGCGGGTTGTCCGGCCGGGTGCGCCTCATCGGGATCGGAATCAGGATCGGACCAGTCCGGCCTGATGCGCCCTGCCGTCGCCGTACCCGCAGTGTTCACCACGATGAGCCACCGTCGTGCGCCCCGTGTCCAGGCGAGCAGAGCGGGTGCAGACCGGGTGTCGCACCACCGTTGCCCGCCCGACCGGAACGCGTCGTCGTCGACGACGCCGAGCAGGGCACGGTAGAACACCGCGCGGTCACCGTCGACCGGTTCGTCAGGGCTGCGACCGAGTTGGACGGGAAGGCGACGTCGGCGGCCGGTGAGCTGCCCGTGGTGGATCAACCGGGCTCCTGGCACGGTGAGGATCACCACCGCGGCCTGCCGGTCGCGTTCGCCGAAGGCCTCCGGAGCGCGCGGCTCGTCGTGGTTCTCGATGAAACGCACGCCTGTGTGGGGATCTCCATCGTCGGCGTTCGGGCGGTGGGCCAGCGTGCCCGGTTCATCTCGCAGTGTGTCGTAGAGCGTTTTGTCGTAACAGTGGTCGAAACCCTGATCGATCAGCGCGCACTCGGTGCCCCAGTAGGCCTCGGCGATGAACACGAACCCCGGGTGTCGGGCGCGCACCGAGGCGATGATGTCGGGCCAGAAGTCGTCGGTGGGCACCGGGCCCGCTCGGTTACCCCAGGTCCACGCGAAGACCTCGTTCATCACCAACATCGCCATGTCGCAGCGCACGCCGTCGCACTGCGTCGCGATCCGGGACAGCTCGGCGTCGGTGGCCGCGCGCAGGTGCGGGTCGAACGCGTGGAGCTGCGCCACATCGGTCCACGCCGGGAAGTACGGGTCGCGGCCGTGTGCGATGACCCGGCCGTCGATCTCGGTGAACGACGCGTCGTCGCCGGCGAGGTCGGCCCGATCCCCGCCGATGAACCAAGTCGGATGCGTGCCGACCCACGGGTGGTCGAGTGCGACGTGATTGGGCACGTAGTCCAGGATCAGCGCCACTCCCCGGTCGGCGAGTGCGCGCCGTGCCGCCACCAACCCGGCGGGCCCGCCGAGATGGTCATCGACGGTGTAGTCGCGCACGGCATACGGTGAGCCGACGACGTCCTGCGACTGCAGGTCCCCTACCGCTTCGGCGAACGACTCCATCAAGGCGCGATCGCCACGCGCGATCCGGGCGCCGACCGCACTGCGCCGCCACACCCCCATCAGCCAGACGGCGTCGAAGCCGGACTCCGCGATGGCGTCCCAGGTGGCGTGCGGGACGTCGGCGAGCGTGATCGGTTCGCTCGCGCCCGTGCAGCCGATTCGGTCGGACAGCTCGGCGAGCCACACCCAGGTGTTGATCTCGTAGATCAACGGGGACGGCGGGAGCCGACGAGGGCCGATATCGGCTGGTCGATCCGTCATCGACGCCACCGGTGCACACCGCTGGGCCGCAGCCGCACATGTCCTGCGTCGGATGCGTCAGCGCCACCGTCGTGAGGGTATCGGCGGGCCACCGGACCGGCGGTCGCTCCGTGTAGGACCACGCTGGCGAGCACGGTCACCGCGATCGCGGCGACGGCGGGACCGGCGCCGCCGTCGGTGCCGAGTTGTTCGACACCGAGGAGTGCGAACACCACCGATGCCAGGCCGCGCGGACCGAACCAGCCCACGATCAGCACATCGCGGGTCGGCAGACCGCTCCCCCACAGGGACACCGCGACCGGGATCATGCGGAACACGGTGAGGCTCAGTATCGCGTAGCCGGCCATGAGTGCGAGATCGCCCGCCTCCACCACGTGAAAAGCCAGCGGCATCAGAATGGCGCCGAACAGGAACCACACCACCAGCGCGAGGAGTTCGCCACCGAGCTCGGGCAGCACCTCCAGCACGGTGGAGTCCTCGTTGCGACGGCGGCCCAACTCCTGCGTGGAAGGGTCTGCGCTGCTCTCCGCCCGATCGCGGTCGAGCACGTGACCGAACGTCATTCCCGCAACGAATGCAGCGATGAAACCGTTGCCATCGATCGTGACCGCCAGCGCGAACACGCCGACCGCGGTCGCCAGTGCGGCGATCTGCCGGGTCTTGGGCGACGAGAGGTCGCGCAGCGCCGAGACGTTGATCGCCCACGCGGCGATGCCGCCGACCACGGCCCCGGTGGCCACCCCGACCGCCAACTCGATGCCGGCCTGGCCCAGGGTGATGCCCTCGGCACCACCGACGCCGAGCGCCGTCGCCCCCAGTGCGATGGCCAGGGTCACCACCGGCGTCGCGATCCCGTCGTTGAGTCCGCTCTCCACGTTCAGCGACAACCGCAGTCGGCGTGGGATGCGGTCGTCGTCGATCACCTGCACGCTCAGCGCCGCGTCCGTGGGAGCGAGGGCGGCACCGACGAACAACGCCAATCCCCAGCCGAACTCGCCGAAGATGACTTCGGCGCCGAGGGTGCCCAGCGCGATCGTCAGCGGCAGACCCACCAGCAACAGCCGCGCCGGTAGTCGTATCGCCCGGCGCAGTCGGCCCACGTCGACGCGGGAGGCGTCGGTGAACAGCACCAGGCCCAGGGTCAGCTCGGCCAGGATGTGCACGATGGAGGTGTCCACATCGACCGCCAACACACCCCACTCCGGGTTGGCGAGCAGGTACCCGGCGAGCACGAACAGCAGCGGCCCGGTGACGTCGTGGCGGGTCAGCACCCGCGACAGCACCGCCCACAGCAGCAACAGCACACAGATGACGGCAACCGCGGAATCGGTCATCACACACCCGCGGTCCGGCCGATGAGCATGGTCGGGATTATGCCGCACCCCGACGGACTCTGCGGGTCCGCGCGTCACAGCGGTGTCCGAACACGACAGCGGCCCGTCCCCCATCGGGGAACGGGCCGCGTGTACGTCTCGCGTCGGAGAACGGCCTACTTGGCCTTCTCCAGCACCTCGACGATGCGCCAGTGCTTGGTCGCCGACAGCGGGCGGGTCTCCATGATCCGCACGCGGTCGCCGATACCGGCGATCTCGTTCTCGTCGTGTGCCTTGACCTTGCTCGTGGTCCGGATGATCTTGCCGTACAGCGGATGCCGCGTACGATCTTCCAGCTCGACCACGATGGTCTTCTGCATCTTGTCGCTCACCACATAGCCGATCCGCTCTTTGCGGCTCGCACGCGGGTTGCTCGCGACGTTCTGGCTTGCGCTCACTGTCTGGTCCTCACTCATGCGTCATCACCATCCGGTCCCGACGCCAGACCCAGCTCACGCTCACGCATCACCGTGTAGATCCGCGCGATCTCGCGACGCACGGTCCGCAGACGACGGTTGTTGTCGAGCTGGCCGGTGGCCATCTGGAAACGAAGGTTGAACAGCTCTTCCTTCGACTCACGCAGACGATCGACCAGATCGGTGTCATTGAGCTCGCGCAGCTCAGACGCAGCCACTCCGAGTGCCATCAGAACTGCTCCTCTCTGGTCACGATGCGGGTCTTGATCGGGAGCTTGTGCTGCGCGCGACGCAAAGCCTCGCGAGCGGTCTCCTCGTTGGGGTAGGTCATCTCGAACAGCACGCGGCCCGGCTTGACCGGGGCCACCCACCATTCCGGCGAACCCTTACCCGAACCCATACGGGTCTCGGCAGGCTTCTTGGTCAGCGGACGGTCCGGGAAGATGTTGATCCACACCTTGCCGCCACGCTTGATGTGCCGGTTGATGGCGATACGAGCGGACTCGATCTGCCGGTTGGTGATGTACGCACCCTCGAGAGCCTGGATGCCGTAATCGCCGAACGTCACCTTGGTGCCGCCCTTGGCCTGGCCCTTCAGGCTGGGGTGATGCTGCTTGCGGTGCTTGACCCGACGGGGGATCAGCATGATCAGCCCTCCTGCTTCTCGGTGGCCGCACCAGCACCCGCGGTCGCCTCTGCCGGAGCCTCCGCCGCGCGTCCCGCGTCGGTGCTCGTGGCAGTGGTGCCCGAAGCACCGCTGCGACGGGGCCGGCTGGGCCGGCGGGGACGACGGTCCTCGGTGGCCGGCGCAGCTGCACTGAGCTCGCGCTTGCCGCCGACGATGTCGCCCTTGTAGATCCACACCTTCACGCCGATGCGGCCGAAGGTGGTCTTGGCTTCATAGAGTCCGTAGTCGATGTCGGCGCGCAGCGTGTGCAGCGGCACCCGACCTTCGCGGTAGAACTCACTGCGGCTCATCTCTGCGCCACCCAGGCGACCCGAGCACTGGACCCGAATGCCCTTCACGTTCGGCTGACGCATCGCCGACTGGATCGCCTTGCGCATCGCGCGTCGGAAGGCCACACGGTTGCTCAGCTGCTCGGCGACGCCCTGGGCCACCAGCTGGGCCTCGGACTCTGCGTTCTTCACCTCGAGGATGTTCAGCTGTACCTGCTTGCCGGTCAGCTTCTCCAGGTCACCACGGATCCGGTCGGCCTCGGCGCCGCGGCGACCGATGACGATGCCCGGACGGGCGGTGTGGATGTCGACGCGGACCCGGTCACGGGTGCGCTCGATCTCCACCTTGGCGATGCCGGCGCGCTCGAGTCCCGTGGACAGGAGCTTGCGGATGGCGACATCCTCTTTCACGTAGTCCGCGTACTGCTTGTCGGCGTACCACCGCGAACTCCAGTCGGTGGTGATGCCCAGACGGAAGCCGTGCGGGTTGATTTTCTGGCCCACTACTGAGCTCCCTTCTTCGGCTGACGTGAGCGTCCGCGGCCGGCGGGGGCCTTCTCGGGAAGGCTCTCGACGACGACGGTGATGTGGCTGGTGCGCTTGCGGATGCGGAACGCACGGCCCTGCGCACGCGGCTGGAACCGCTTGAGCGTGGGGCCCTCGTCGGCGAACGCGGTCGCAACCACGAGACTCCGGCGATCGAGGTCCAGGTTGTTCTCCGCGTTGGCGACGGCGCTGGCGAGCACCTTGTACACCGGCTCGGAGGCCGACTGCGGAGCGAACCGCAGGATGTCGAGGGCCTCGTCCACGTTCTTGCCGCGGATCAGGTCCAGCACCCGGCGTGCCTTCATCGGGGTGACGCGCACGAACCGTGCGGTGGCCTTGGCCGTGGGATTATCGGTCTGCGTAGTCATTACCGGCGCTTCGCTTTCCGGTCATCCTTGATGTGACCCTTGAAGGTACGGGTGGGGGCGAACTCGCCCAGCTTGTGCCCGACCATGGACTCCGAGACGAACACCGGCACGTGCTTGCGTCCGTCGTGGACGGCGAAGGTGTGACCGATGAAGTCGGGGATGATGGTCGAACGGCGCGACCAGGTCTTGATGACCTGCTTGGTGCCCTTCTCGTTCTGCGTGTCCACCTTGGCAAGCAGGTGGTCGTCGACGAACGGGCCCTTCTTGAGGCTGCGTGGCATTCTCTAACTCCCTCCTGTGCTTATCGCTTGTTCTTGCCGGTGCGACGACGCCGAACGATCAGCTGGTCGCTGGCCTTGTTCTTACGGGTCCGGCCCTCAGGCTGGCCCCACGGGCTCACCGGGTGACGACCACCCGAGGTCTTGCCCTCGCCGCCACCATGCGGGTGGTCGACCGGGTTCATCACGACGCCACGCACGGTCGGGCGCTTGCCCTTCCAACGCATACGGCCGGCCTTGCCCCAGTTGATGTTGCTCTGCTCGGCGTTGCCGACCTCACCGACGGTGGCGCGGCAGCGCACGTCGACACGACGGATCTCGCCGGACGGCATACGCAGGGTCGCGTAGGTGCCCTCCTTACCGAGCAGCTGGATGGCGGCACCGGCGCTACGGGCCATCTTCGCGCCACCACCCGGACGCAGCTCCACGGCGTGGATCTGGGTACCGGTCGGGATGTTGCGCAGCGGCAGGTTGTTGCCGGGCTTGATGTCGGCGCCGGCACCGCTTTCCACCACATCGCCCTGGTTCAGGCCGCGCGGGGCGATGATGTAGCGCTTCTCGCCGTCCACGTAGTGCAGCAACGCGATCCGCGCGGTGCGGTTCGGGTCGTACTCGATGTGGGCGACCTTGGCGTCGATGCCGTCCTTGTCGTTGCGACGGAAGTCGATGACGCGGTAAGCGCGCTTGTGACCGCCACCCTTGTGCCGGGTGGTGATGCGGCCGTGGGCGTTACGTCCACCGTGACCGTGCAACGGGCGAACCAGCGACTTCTCCGGATGGTCACGGGTGACCTCGGCGAAGTCGGCGCCACTGGCACCACGACGACCCGGGGTCGTCGGCTTGTATCTACGAATAGCCATGTTCTAGTCCCTCAGTTCTGCGAGTCCCGGTCAGCCGACCGGTCCTCCGAAGATCTCGATGGGCTTGCTGTCGGCGGCCAGGGTCACGATCGCGCGCTTGGTGTCCTTGCGCTTGCCGTAGCCGAAGCGGGTGCGCTTGCGCTTGCCCTGCCGGTTGGCGGTGTTCACGCTGGTGACCGTGACGTCGAAGATCTTCTCGACCGCGATCTTGATCTCGGTCTTGTTCGACTCCGGGTGCACCAGGAAGGTGTACACGTTGTCCTCCATGAGCCCGTAGGACTTCTCGGAGATCACCGGCCCCAGGATGATGTCACGCGGGTCTGCCTGCGTAGCCATCTCAGGCCTCCTTCTTCTGGGTGTTCTGCTCGATGAACGCGTTGAGCGTCTCGACGCTGAACACCACCTCGTCCGAGTCCAGGACGTCGTAGGTGTTGAGCTGATCCGGTGCGATCGGCAGAACGTTCTGCAGGTTCGCGACGCTCTTCCAGGCGGTCACGTCCTCACGGCCGAGGACCACCAGGAACTTGCGACGGTCGCTCAGTGCCTCGAGGAACAGACGTGCCGACTTGGTCGACGGGGTCTGCCCGGCCACCAGTTCGGTGATCACGTGGATGCGCTCGTTGCGGGCCCGGTCCGAGAGGGCGCCACGCAGGGCGGCGGCCTTCATCTTCTTGGGCGTGCGCTGGCTGTAGTCACGCGGCTGCGGACCGTGCACGGTGCCACCGCCGGCGAACTGCGGTGCGCGGGTCGAACCCTGTCGGGCGCGACCGGTGCCCTTTTGGCGGTACGGCTTGGCGCCGCCGCCGGAGACCGCACCACGGGTCTTGGTCGCATGGGTGCCCTGACGGCCTGCGGCCTGCTGGGCCACGACCACCTGGTGCATCAGCGAGATGTTGGCCGGTGCGTCGAACAGCTCGGCGGGCAGATCAACGGTGCCGTTGGTCGTGCCGTCGGCCGTCTTCACGTCCAGCGTCAGCTTTGTCGTTGTCTCGGTGCTCACTTGGTCGCACCACCCTTCACTGCGTCGCGGATCACCACGATGCCGCCCTTGCGGCCGGGGATCGCGCCCTTGATCAACAGCAGACCGGCTTCGGCGTCCACCGCATGCACGGTCAGGTTCTGTGTGGTCACGGTGTCGTTACCCATCCGGCCGGCCATCCGCATGCCCTTGAACACGCGACCCGGGGTGGCACAGCCACCGATCGAGCCGGGTGCACGGTGCACGCGGTGCGCGCCGTGGCTGGCACCGAGACCGGAGAAGCCGTGGCGCTTCATCGCGCCGGCGAATCCCTTGCCCTTGGAGGTGCCGGTGACGTCGACCTTGGTGCCGTTCTCGAAGATCTCGGCGGTCAGCTCCTGGCCGATCTCGAGTTCCGAGACGTCCGCGATGCGGATCTCGGCGAGATGACGGCGCGGGGTGACACCGGCCTTGGCGTACTGGCCGGCGACGGGCTTGTTGACCTTGCGCGGGTCGATGGCGCCGTAGGCCAGCTGCACGGCGGTGTAGCCGTCGCGGTCGGCGGTCCGGAGCTGGGTGATGACGTTCGGTCCGGCCTGGATGACCGTCACCGGGACGACACGGTTGTTCTCGTCGAAGACCTGGGTCATCCCGAGCTTGGTGCCCAGAATTCCCCGTGTGGCACTTTGATGGTTGGTCGCGCTCTGATTGCTCATGATTTCTTCTCGCCCCCCGCCTACTGGATGTTGACGTCGACGCTGGCCGGCAGGTCGATGCGCATCAGCGCGTCGACCGTCTTCGGCGTCGGGTCGAGGATGTCGATGAGTCGTTTGTGGGTGCGCATCTCGAAGTGTTCGCGGCTGTCCTTGTACTTGTGCGGCGAACGGATGACGCAGTAGACGTTCTTCTCGGTGGGCAACGGCACCGGGCCGACCACCCGTGCCCCGGTGCGGGTCACGGTTTCCACGATCTTGCGCGCCGAAGCGTCGATCGCCTCGTGGTCGTAGGCCTTGAGCCTGATGCGGATCTTCTGTCCCGCCACGCTGTGTCCTCTTCCGTCAGTTGTTCTCGACAGACAAACACCGCGTGACCTGATGCCGCCCCGAAGGACAAGCCGGCGCAATTCGCCGCTGGACACATGACCACCCGCGTGAGATTCGGGGATCGACGCTGTTCATCTATCGTTGTACGTTGGCTCGCCACTTGAGCGAACCGGCTGTGCTCCGGCACCCGCGGTCGGGCGTGTCGTGTCCGTACGCCTGATTCAGCGCACGCGTTACACGCCCTGGCCCGGAATCCGGGGCCTGGGAGTCATTCACCTGATCGAGGCCGCAGTGATCCTGCGTCCGCCGGTCAAGGCAACCCGAACAGTATGCACCACCCCGGGGCGCAGATTCAAATCCACTCCGGAACCCGACTCACCAGGCCTTGGCACGGCGGTCGACAGAACCCGGAATCTCGCCGAGAGAACCGCCCCAACCACCACCAGACCCGGCCCCCCTGAAGGTTCGCTCGGCGAGATTCCGGGTTCTGTCGACGCGAAAAAGGGTTCTGTCGACGCGAAACAGGGTTCCGTCGGCGAGCAGAACTGCACCTTACCGACGGGTAAGGTACCCCCATGACCTCCCCGACCTACAGCCTCCGTCGCCGCCTACCCGACAACGTCGTCGGCCACACCCTGTTCTCGCTGGGCATGGTCGCCCGGGTGCCCTACTTCGGCACGGTGCTGCCCTACGTCACCGACATGCGACCCGGCTACTGCCGGGTCACCGGGCCGAACTGGTTCGGCGTGCACAACCATCTCGGCACGTTCCACGCGATCGCCGCCTGCAACCTCGCCGAGGCGGCGATGGGAATGCTCATGGAGGCCAGCACCCCGACCACCCATCGGTGGATACCCAAGGCGATGTCCACCCGCTACCTCGCCAAGGCCACCACGCGGCTGACCGCCGAGGCGACCCTGCCCGCCGACGTTGACTTCGCGAGCATCGTCGAGGGGACCGATGTGGTGATCGATGTCCGAGTGCTCGACAAGCACGGCACCGAGGTGGTGCATTGCGACATCACCACATGGGTCACGCCGCACAACTGATCGTTCACTCTGCCACCCCCGCCACATACTTCTAGGCTGAGACGGCGGGGATGCGCAGTGGACACGTCGCACCGGCGGCTGTGCAGGCGAGGGCGCCTGACGACGGGGCAATGGGAGAGGACTCAGAAATGTGCGGCGTATGTGGTGAGATCCGGTTCGACGCAACTTCTCCGGACATCTCGGCGGTTGACGCGATGACCTGCGAGATGACCCGACGCGGCCCCGACGGCTCCGGCGTGTTCGCCAAGGGCTCGGTTGCACTGGGCCATCGGCGGTTGAAGATCATCGACCTCACCGAACGCGGCGGCCAGCCGATGGTCGACCCGGAACTGGCCCTGGCACTGGTGTTCAACGGCTGTATCTACAACCATCGCGAACTACGCGGCGAACTCGAGGCCAAGGGCTACCGCTTCTTCTCCCATGCCGACAGCGAGGTGATCCTCAAGGCCTTCCATGCGTGGGGCCCCGACTGCGTCGACCATCTCATCGGAATGTTCGCCTTCGCCGTCGTCGACACCGACAGCGGCACGGTGACCCTGGCGCGCGACCGCCTCGGCATCAAGCCGCTCTACATCGCCGAGACCCCCGGACGGCTCCGGTTCGCCTCGTCGGTGCAAGCGCTGTTACGTGCCGGTGATGTCGATACCTCGATCGACCGGGTCGCACTCCATCATTACTTCAGCTTCCACGCGGTGGTGCCCGCACCACACACCATCTACAACGGCATCCGGAAACTGCCTCCGGCCACGGTGCGCACCATCACACCGGACGGGCGCAGCACCGAACGACGCTACTGGGAACCGAGTTTCGAACCGCATCCGGATCGAGCCGACTGGGACGAACGGCGCTGGCAGCACGAGATCCTGGAGTCGCTGCGCACGTCGGTCCGGCGCCGCATGGTCGCCGACGTCCCGGTGGGCGTCCTGCTGTCCGGAGGGGTCGACTCCTCGCTGGTGGTGGCGCTGCTGGCCGAGCAGGGGCAACACGATCTGGCCACCTTCAGCATCGGGTTCGATTCGGCCGGAGGAGAATCCGGCGACGAGTACGCCTACTCCGATCTGATCGCCGACACCTTCGCCACCGATCACCACAAGATCCACATCGGCACCGACCGCCTGCTGCCGGCGGTCCCCGACACCGTCGCCGCGATGGGCGAGCCGATGGTCAGCCACGATTGTGTTGCCTTCTACCTGCTCTCCGAGGAGGTCAGCAAGTCGATCAAGGTGGTGCAATCCGGGCAGGGCGCCGACGAGATCCTGGGCGGATACTCCTGGTATCCACCTTTGCGTGACACCCCACGCTCCGACACCACCAAGGCCTACGCCAACGCATTCTTCGACCGCGGCCATCGCGCTGTCCTGGACATCCTCGACGAGCGCTATCACGTTGACGCCGACTACGACCCGAGTTGGGAGTTCGCGCTGGCCCACCAGTCCGCGCCGGGCGCGCGTACGGCCGTCGACGCCGCACTGCGGCTCGACACCACCGTGATGCTGGTCGACGACCCGGTCAAGCGCGTCGACACGATGACTATGGCGTGGGGTCTGGAGGCCCGAGTGCCGTTCCTCGATCACGAGTTCGTGGAGCTGGCCGCGACCTGTCCGCCCGACCTCAAGCTGGCCCACGGCGGAAAGGGAGTTCTGAAGCAGGCCAGCCGATCCCTGCTGCCCGCTGCGGTGATCGACCGCACCAAGGGCTATTTCCCGGTACCGGGAATCCGCCATCTCGACGGCGGACTGCTCGACCTGGTCACCGACACGCTGCGGTCGAGCGCGGCGGTGGACCGCGGTCTGTACCGGCCGGCGGCCCTCGACCGACTCTTCGCCGACCCCAACGGAATCCGTACCACCCTCGACGGCAACGAACTCTGGCAGGTCGCGCTGCTGGAGATGTGGTTGCAGAGTATGGAAGCGATCACCGCTCGATGACCGCTCGCGAGCCGTTCGCGTCGGGCCCCACCATCGACCCGCGGGCCACCGCACCGACCAGTCGGGTCCGGTTCGACGACCGGGGCTGGCACACCTATGGCGCATCGGTCTCTCCGGACGGGTCGGCTTTCGCCTACATCGTCGACGACGGCGACGGCTATCCACGCGCGGCCCAGCGGTCGTTGTCCACCGACGGCGTCGGCGAACTCCGCTGGGTGCGACTTCGTGCCAACGGCCCGGTGCGCCGGGTGATCCACTCCACCGACAGCCGCTGGCTGGCCGTGGAGATCGCCCCCAGCGGCGGCGAGCATCACCAGGTGTGGGTGGTCACCACCGACGCCGAGGACGACACCGCCTATCGGGTCGGCGCCACCAGGCCTGACGGACGCTCGTTCGGAACGGTGTCGCTGGTCGGCTGGGACACCGATTGGGTGCTGATCACCGCCACCGAACCCGATGGCACCGCCCACAGTCTGCGGGTGCACCCCGGCACGGGCACGACGATGACCCTCGACGTCCGCGTCGGCGGGGCCCTCATCGACTCGTGGAAGGGCGCAACACTCGTGCGGGTCGGCCCCCGGGGGTATCGCGACATCGTCCTCATCCGTCGCCGGATCGACACCGTCGAGGACGCCATCGCCATGACGCCGCTGCTGCCGAACGATCCCGGCTCGGTCACCGATCAGGGCTACATCCTCGATCAGGGTTTCGACCATCCGTCCCTGGTGTTCGTGGGTCCGCCGCAGGACGAACAACGCGATCTCGACAGTGTGCAGGCGTTGGTAGTCAGCGACTTCGACGCCAAATTCCCGCGTCTGCTCGGCGTGGAAGTGGCCGATCGCGGGGTGCGGTTCCGGGTGTTGGCCCAACGGCCGGACGTCGGCGTCGACGAGTTCGCCGTGTCGCATGACCAGTCCACCGTCGCGCTCCTGTGGAATCATGCCGGCCGCAGTGAACTTCAGATCCTCACCCTGCCCGATCAGACGCTGCACGAACCGATCCGATTGCCCGGCGAGGTGGCGCACGAGCTGTCCATCAGCGCCGCCGGCAAACTCGTCGCGGTCACCGTCTCCAGCCCGCAGCGCTCTCCACTCGTCCACCTGATCAACACGATCAGCCGCGATGTGGTTGCGGTCCGCGACGACGTGGTCGCTGGCGACGGACCGTCGGCCGCGTTGCGGCCCGAACTCGTGCAGTTCTCCGCACGGGACGGTATGCCTCTGTCCGGATGGCTGTTTCGGGCAACACCGAACGACGGATCGGGCCCCGGTCCGACGCTGGTGTACTTCCACGGCGGTCCCGAGGGCCAGACCCGGCCCGAGTACAACTTCCTGTTCGGACCGCTCGTCGACGCCGGCATCACCGTGTTTGCCCCCAACGTGCGCGGATCGTCGGGCTACGGCCGACTGTTCTCTCACGCCGACGACCGTTACGGGCGCTACGCCGGCATCGACGACGCGGCAGACTGTGCCGAATATCTGATCGACCACGGCATCGCCGATCCCGACGCGGTGTACTGCGCGGGACGCAGTTACGGTGGCTATCTCACCCTGGCGTGTCTGACCTTTCATCCCGACATGTTCGCCGCCGGGATCGCGATTTGCGGCATGAGTGATCTGGAGTCGTTCTTCCGCAACACCGAACCGTGGATCGCGGTGGCCGCCTACACCAAGTACGGGCACCCCGAGTCCGACCGCGAACTGCTCGCCGACCTCTCCCCGATCCACCGGATCGACGACGTCCGCGCACCCCTGCTGGTCATCCACGGGGCGCACGACACCAACGTCCCGGTCAGTGAATCCCAACAGATGGTCGACGAGCTGCGTGCGCGCGGCGCGGTCGCCGAGCTGTTGCTGTTCAACGACGAAGGGCACGAGATCGTCAAACGGCACAACCAACAGATCCTCACCGAAGCCGTGGCCGGATGGATTCACGCACATCCCTCGCGCGCCACCGGAGCCCGCCGATGACCTCCCGGATGACCGAACGGCTGATCGCACAACTCGTCGAAACCCGTTCGGACAGTGCGCGTGCGAACGTCCTCGAAGAGCTGCGTCGGCTGATCCTGTCCGGCGGCGCGCCACCGGGCATCCAACTCCCGCCCGGCGAGCTCGCCGACGCCTTCCAGGTGAGTCCGATCCCGGTGCGCGAGGCCCTCAAGACCTTGGTGGGTGAGGGCCTCGTGGTACATCAGCGCAACGCCGGATATCGCGTGAGCCAGCTGTCCATCGACGAGCTGCGCGAGATCTACTTCGTGCGGGGCACTCTCGAGCAGGCTGCACTGGCACAAGCCGTGTCGCGTATCGACGCCGCCGGCATCGAGCGTGCCCGACGCCATCACGACGAACTGGTCACCGCGGTCAAATACAGCGATCGCAAGGCTTTCCACGACATCTCGCGCGAGTTCCATCGCGAGTTGACCGCACCGTGCGCGATGCCGCGTCTGCTCAACATGTTCGAGGCGACCTGGAATCTCACCGAGCCCTTCCAGGTGATGCGCTCGGTGGGCACCACCGTCCAGGAAGCACTCAACACCGATCACGCGAACATGCTCGAGGGGTTCGTCGCCGGCGACACCGAAGCAGTGCTGGAGGTGGCGCAAACACATCATCGGCGTCTGGAGAGTGCGGTCATCGAGACCGCCGCGTCGCTGGACGTCCGCCACGACGGGTGACCGTCAGGGCGGCGACTGAATCACTCCGGGACGCTGGTGGGCGAGAGCCTCAGAGGTCGGCCACCTCGCCGGGACCGAAACGGCCGGCCGGGGCACCTGCGATGGTGTGCCCGGCCCGGTATTCGGTCGGCGTCACGCCGAACGCTGCGCGAAAACGGTTGCGCATCGTCGCCGACGACGAGAAGCCCGACCGGGCCGCGACGTCGGTGAGGCGCAACTCCGGCCGTGCGTCAAGCAGGATCCGCACCTCCTCGAGTCGTCGCTCGGCGATAACCGCCGCCAACGATTCGCCGGAATCGGCGAAGTGGCGATACAGCTGACGCCGGCTCACGTGCAGCTCGCGGGCCACATCCGCCACCGCGAAGTCCGGGTCGGCGAAGCGTCGTTCCACCAGTTGCAGGGTGCGTTCACGAACCGCTCGGCTCGTGTCGTCGACGCTGTGCGTGCGGTAGGCCTGCTGCGCCAGAACCGATCTCAGTAGCCCGACGGCTGCGCGTTGGGCGAGGACATCGGTGACCTCGGTCGATGTCCCTGCTGCTGCGGTCTGTCCGAACCGTCGGAGAAAAGTGGTCGCGGCCCGAACCAGTGCCGTGTCCGGCGAGACCGGGCGCGACCGGTGCAACGCCTGCACGACATCCCGACCGAGCACGGAGGCCTTCACCGTGAGCTGGACAGTCTCGCAGATGTCGTCCACCGTCATCGTCGCCGGCTCCGCGGTGCTGAGAATGATGAGCTGCCCGGCCCGAAAATCTTCCTCGGGTCGCCCGGCCAGCGACAACCGGCCCGGGGCGGACGTGATCAGCAACACGAGTTCGGCATCCACGGCCGGGTCGACTTCACGCCGCGAGCGAATCACCGAACACGGCATCGCGAGCGCGTCGACAATGGTGATCGCACCCACCTGATGGACTCTGACCAGTGCCTCGAAGCCGTCGGCACTCCTCGATACGACCCGCAGCGGACCCAGGAACTCAGCCAGACCGCGGCGGCCCCGGAAACGGCGAATCGTCACACCGGGATCGTCTGCTCCTGCTGCCGATCGCCAGCGATCCACCCGATCGCGGTCAATTCCTGATGGCTGTGCCACCCCGAGGGCGCCCGAATCCGCGAAGTACGGCGGAAGCGAGCCGACGGGCACGATGTGGCCACGCGGTCCCGCGCAGACCTCGGTCATCTGTACGCCCCGGTCATCGGTACGCCCCGGTCATCGGTACACCCCTGGGTCATCGATCCACCTCGCCACCGTCGAGTGCACCTGACTGCAGCTGTCGCCGATATGTCGCGGGACCGACGCCGAACTTCGCCCGAAATCTGTTGCGCAGGGTGGCCGCGGAGGTGAACCCCGCCGCCTGCGCGACCCCGTCGAGTCGGACCCGTGCGGGTTGCGCAAGCAACGTACACGCCCAGTCCAGCCGACGATCGGCGATCATCTCCGGCAGCGAGAGTCCCTGTCCCTCGAGCCCGCGGTAAAGGTGTCGTTTGCTGATGTGAAGGTGGCGGGCGATGGCGTCCACCCCGAAATCCGGGTCGCGGAAGTTGCGCTCGATCAGGTCGATGACCGCCTCCCGCAAGAACAGCGGATTGCCGCGTAGATCGTCACCGGCGTGCTCCTGTTCGAGCGTCGCGCGCACGACTTCGATGGCCGCGAGTTCGGTGTCGAGGTCGATGTCGGCGCCACCGAAGGCGGCATCGCGGGCCAACCGGACGACCAGCGAAGCGCACGACCGGCTCAGCACCGTGTCGGGTGCGATCGGCGATACTGTTGCGCCACCCGCGATCTCGGCGCCCATCAGCTCTGTGGGCACCCAGATCCCGGTGGCATCGGTCACCCCGTGGGTGCGCAGGTCATACGGCCGTCGGCTATCGGTGATCGACATCTGACCGGGTTCGGCCGACACCCGGTGGCCGTTGGCGTCCCCGGTGGTGCGTCCGATCGTCTGACACGCCACGATCAGAAAGTTCGATGGATACTCACGAATCCGTGCGCTGGTACGTCGTGTCCGCGCGGCCGTCTGCAGAATGCTGAAGGCGATGATCTTCGAGAACGGACGCCACAGGGCCAACTGCTCGAACTCGTCGGGATCGTCGGCTTCCAGTTCGACGAGATCGGCATAGGCGTCGATGCCGTGCCGACCGCGAGTACGGACCTGGCGGGAACGCAGACTCCCCAATTCGTGTGCTGGTCCGTTCAGTCGGCGCCAACGATCGACGACCGCTGGGTCGAGTCCAGAGCCCGTCACGTCACATGCGGCCTTTCTCACGGGTCCCCGACCGACGTCTGATCCTCCCATCGCGACGTGGACACAGACATGGACTTTGGTCCTGTTCTGCGGCGACATCGGTCATGTGTCGTCCGCCTCCGGCAGCACGATTGCGGACGCGACAAAGAAGCAGATCGCGCCGATGAACGTACCGAGGTTCGCCAGCACTGCGTCCACGGTGACGCCGTTCGTGGTTATGTAGGCGCCGACCGCCGACACCCCGAAAGCGATGCAGCCCAACATGTTGATCTGACCCGACCACCAGTCGCGCTTGCGCGGTGCCCAGGCCCGGTCGGTGTGCGAGTAGGCGATCAGCACGAAGAACCCGCTGATGAGGAACGCCACCGAACCCTCCGCGTTCGGGGTCCACACCAAATGCTTCTGCGCGGCAATCGAGTGCGCGGCGAGCGCCGCCCCGGTGCTGACGTTGAACAGCAAAGTCCCGACGAACTGAGTCGCTGCCGCCAGCCACTGGGCCCGGACCATCGTTCCCGGCGCATATCCGACCGCCACGGTGACCGGCCCGCTGGTGACGAGTTGGATGAACGCGGCACCGGTGAAGAACCGCGTCGCCCGGGGTCGGCAGCGGTGTCGAGGATGCATCGGCGGTCTCCTCCGTCGAAGAGTCGTCGGCGCGACCGGGACAGGCTCCGGGTCGCGCCGACGTCCAGCTCAGTGATGAAAGTGTGACCCGGTCCCCTCGCTCGGCATCGGCGCCGAGAGATTGTCCAGGAACGCGACCTCACTTTCGAGATCGCGCAACAGTGCATCGGCCAGGTCGCGGCTCAGGGCGGCCCGAACGACGATGCGCTGCAGGGTCAGGTCCGCGAGATCGTCGGCCATCGGATAGGCCGGCACCAGCCACCCCTTCATCCGCAGCCGATCCGAGAGGTCATACAGCGTCCACTTGTCGGTGTGGTCGGCCTTCAACTTCCACGCGAAGACCGGGATGGTGTCGCCTTTGCTGACCAGTTCGAAGGGGCCGATCTCGGCGATCGCGGACGACAGGTACTGCGCGACGTCGAGGGAGCCTTGCTGCACCTGGCGATATCCTTCCCGGCCCAGCCGCAGGAACTGGTAGTACTGCAGCAGCACCTGCGCACCGGGGCGGGAGAAGTTCAACGCCAGGGTGGGCATGTCGCCACCCAGGTAGCTGCAGTGAAAGATCATGCTCTCCGGCAGCGCCGCCTTGTCGCGCCAGATGATCCACCCCAGGCCGGGATAGACCAGCCCGTACTTGTGGCCGGAGGTGTTGATCGACACCACCCGTGGCACACGGAAGTCCCACTCGAGTTCGGGCTGGCAGAACGGTGCGATCATGGCGCCCGAGGCACCGTCGACGTGGATCTTGATGTCGAGTCACCGTCGGAACAAATTGGCCGTCGGCATGGCACGGACTTGCTCATCGACGACGGTCGCCACCAGTTGGGTCGGCGCCGTTGTGGCACACAGTTTCGCTTTGAGCGGCACAGATCGTGACTACGGACGGTAGCGGAAGGCTCCGTGGAACCTCACTCCGGTAGAGCCGGACCAATCGGAGAAAATATATCCCTTCGTTAATTGCCGGGTAACAATGCGTTCCTAACTTCTTACTCATCAGCGCATCCCCGACCCGCGCTGACGGTCACCATCAGGGAGATTGCACATGTCAGCACCATCTGCCGACACCGTGACCGCGCATGAAAGCGCGGCCGGTGAGAGCGTCATCAAACTCGGGTATCACCAGAACCTCACCAATTCCGACCTCGCGCCTCTGAAAGAACAGAAGTGGACCTGGTACAACATCTTTGCCTTCTGGATGTCGGATGTGCACAGTGTTGGTGGTTACGTCTTCGCCGGCAGTCTGTTCGCGTTGGGAATCGCTGCCTGGCAGGTGCTCGTCGCCCTGGTGGTCGGCATCGTCATCGTCAATGTCCTGTGCAACCTCGTCGCGAAACCGTCGCAACTCGCCGGGGTTCCCTACCCGGTCACCACACGCGTCTCGTTCGGGGTCAAGGGCGCCAACATACCGGCCATCATCCGCGGATGTATCGCTGTGGTCTGGTACGGAATTCAGACATATCTGGCATCGGTCGCATTCGGTCTGCTCGCGCTCAAGTTCTGGCCGGGCCTGGAACCCTGGGGTGATGTCGATCAGCATGGCTTCCTGGGACTGAGCATTCTCGGCTGGGCCGGCTTCATCTTGATGTGGATTCTGCAGGCGTTCGTGTTCTGGAACGGAATGGACACCATCCGCAAGTTCATCGACTTCTGTGGTCCGGCCGTCTATGTGGTGATGATCGCGCTCGCGGCTTACCTGATCGTCGAGGCGGGTTGGGACAATGTGAGTTTCGACCTGTCGACCGGCCCCGGTCTGTCCGGCTGGTCGTCGGTCACCCAGATGATCAGCGCCATCGCACTGGTGGTCTCCTACTTCTCCGGGCCCATGCTGAACTTCGGTGACTTCTCTCGCTACGGCAAGACGTTCAGCGAGGTCAAGAAGGGCAACTTCTGGGGTCTGCCGGTCAACTTCTTGTTCTTCTCGATCCTGGTTGTGTGCACCGTCTCGGCGGGCGCCACCGTGATCGGCCGTGACGACGACGGCAACATCATCACCGATCCGGTGCACATCGTCGACCGGATCGACAACACCACCGCCGCGGTCCTGGGTGTGCTGACCTTCGCCATCGCCACGATCGGCATCAACATCGTGGCCAACTTCGTCTCGCCCGCCTTCGACTTCTCGAATGTGGCCCCCACCAAGATCTCCTGGCGCACCGGCGGCATGATCGCCGCAGTCGGGTCGGTCCTGATCACCCCCTGGAACCTGTTCAACAACCCGACGGCGATTCATTACACGATGGACACCCTGGGAGCGGTGATCGGCCCGTTGTTCGGCATCCTGATCGTCGACTTCTACCTCATCAAGAAACAGAAGATCGAAGTCGACGACCTCTTCAGCATGGACCCCGGCAAGTCCTACTCCTACCGCAACGGATGGAACCCAGTGGCGATCATCTCGGTCATCGTCGCGTCCATCCTGCCGATCAGCTTCGTCATCTGGGGCACCGCGTATCAAGCCAGCTTCACCTGGTTCATGGGCGCCGCGGCCGGGGCGGTCGTCTACTGGCTGGGCATGACCTTCGCGCCCAAGAGCTTCATCTACGACACCGGCGAAGAGCCGCCGGTGCTCTCCACCGCGAAAGACGGCAAGCTCCAGCCGTCGGCCCTCTAGGAGTACGACACACGATGCGCATCTGCGTCATCAATCCCAACACCGCGGCGGCGATGACCGAGGTCATCGCCGCCGCGGCGCGGTCGGTCGCGCGACCCGACTGCGAGATCGTCGCCGTCACCTCCACCATGGGGCCGGAGTCGATCGAAAGTCACTACGACGAAGCGCTTGCGGTGCCCGGCCTGCTGCGGGCCATCGCCGACAACCCCGGCGCCGACGGCTACCTCGTCGCCTGCTTCGGCGATCCCGGCCTCGACGCCGCCCGGGAAGTGGCCGACGCCCCGGTTCTCGGGATCGCAGAGGCAGCAATGCATCTCGCCGCCCCGCTGGGACGGACATTCTCCATCGTCACCACTCTCGACCGCACCATCGGCCGGGCCGTCGACCTGGTGGCGCATTACGGATTCGCCGGCCAGTGCGGCGGTGTACACGCCTGTGACATCCCGGTCCTGGAACTGGAGACCAACCCGGCGACCGCGGACATCCTGGAGAAGGCCTGCAGCGAGGCGCTGCGCACCGACGGGTCGGACGCCATCGTCCTCGGCTGCGCCGGGATGGCCGACCTCGCCCAGCGGATCGGCGCCGCCATCGATGCGCCCGTCATCGACGGCGTCGCCGCCGGCGTGGGGATGCTCGCCGCGCTGGCCGCGATGGGCGGACGTACCGGAACGGCTTCGGGCGAGTTCCGGGCACCGCCACGCAAACGCTACTCGGGCGCTTTGCAAGACTTCGAGATCAGCTGAGCCAATTGAGCACTCACACCCGGATCGTGACGTCGCGAGCCGCGGTGAGTGCCGACAACGCCTGTGGCACCAACGCCATCGCCAGCACCGCCATCGCGATGGTCCACGAGCCGGTGACATCGTGCAGCGCACCGATCAGGAACGGCCCCGCGGCGGCCACGACATACCCGATCGACTGGGCCATCCCAGACACCTGGCCGGTGACCGCGGTCGATGGACTACGCATCACCATGAACAGCAATGCCAGGCTGATCGACGCCCCCGGACCGGACATGACGAGCATGACCCACACAGTGGTGAGGTGATCGGTGCACAACAGGCCAACGAAACCGATCGCGCACACCGCCACCACGAGTAACGTCACCAGTCGCTGATCGGCGCGGCGACCGGCGACGATCGGGACCAGCAGCGACGCCAGCAATGCCACGACCTGCCCCAGCGCGAGAATCGTGCCTGCCTCGGCGGTGCTGCGTCCCTGGTCGATAAGGAACTGCGGCAGCCACGCGGTGAACGTGTAGAAGACCAACGATTGGGCGCCCATGAACACCGTGATCGCCCAGGCGATCCGGTTGCGCAGCAGCTGTCGCGATGTGCCGGCGACCACGACACGATGTACCTGCCCCAGCTGAGGCAACCAGACGATCAGCGCCAGGAGTACCAGCAACGTCCAACACGTCAGTGTCAGTTGCCAATTGCCATCCAAACGGGTGTCGATGGGCACGGTCAGGCCGGCGGCGACCGCAGCACCACCGGACAGTGTCATCGAGTACAGCCCGGTCATCAGACCCGATCGGTGCGCGAAATCCCGTTTGATCAAGGCCGGCAAGACGACGTTGCAGACGCCGATCGCCGCGCCGATCACCGCCGAACCCGCGAGCAGACACATCACGTTCGAAACGAACCGCAGCCCCATTCCGCCGATCAACAGCACCAGGGCGCCGAACACCGTCCGTTCGATGCCGAACCGGGCGGCCACCCGTGGGGCAAACGGCGCGCTGAGGCCGAAGAACAGCACCGGCAGCGTGGTCAGCAGACCCGCGGTGGCGCTGCTGAAACCGAGATCACGCATGATGTCGTCGATCAGCGGGGCCACCGAGACCACCGGCGGACGAAGATTCGCCGCGACGAGCATGATGCCGATCGCGGCGACCACCGCACTCAGCGACCGTCCGTTCACCGATGGGCGGACCGCAGGTTTCATCCGCGGCAACCGCATACTCGCTTCGGCCCTGCGTCCGCCGCGACTTGCGCGGTTGTGGGGTGGCTGCGCGGTTGCAGAAGAACTACTTCTCGGGGCGGTGGCCGCGCGGGGTCGATCATGCCGACAGCCCGCGACGCGCGTGGTCGAGGTAGGAATGCACGGCGGCACGCGCCGCGGCGGCGTCCCCGGCCGCGACCGCATCCACCAGCGCCCGATGCCCGGGAGGATGCACCCCGTCGGCGATCGTCGCGTCGACGACCTGCTGGTGCATGTGCGCCATCACCTCGATGATGCCGCCGTAGAGTTCGATGAGCAGACCATTGCCCGACGCGTTCACGACTGCGACGTGAAAGGCTATGTCAGCCTGGGTATATGCCGCCATGTCGCCACTGGCGAGGGTGCGTTCCGCACGCGCCAGACAGGCATACAGATCGGCAACACATCCTGCATCCGCGACAGCAGCCGCCTCGGCGGCCGCTTCCGCCTCGATCGCCTGCCGCGCGCCCAAGAACTCCAGCTGTGCCCGCTCGGGCACGCACCGCGCGATTGCCGCGGTGAGCATGTTGGCACTGCGCACATAGGTGCCGTCGCCCCGTCGGGGCACCAACATCCCGGAATGCTCGAGCGCCCGCACGGCCTCGCGGATCGAGTTCCGGCCCACCGCGAATTGCTCCACGAGTTCCGGCTCGGCCGGGATCCGCTCCCCGACCGGCCACTGCCCACTCCGGATCAGCTCCTGCATCCGGACCACCACGAGTTCGCTGGTTCGGGGCGGTGGCGGGATGACATCGGACACGGCAAACAACCTAACATCCCATGTTTGTTCAACCTTGATTCGGCCCTCCGGTCGAACCAAGTAGCCTGTTCGGGGGAAGACCCCGACCACGCATCCGTCCAACCCACGAAGCAGAGGCATCAGTACCCCATGGCCCAGAACTCGAAGAAGGTCATCGTCGATCCCCGCCAGGCGGAGAAGCGCCGATCAACGCTCCTCAAGATCGGCGCAGCGGTTGTGTTGATCGCCATCGCCGTGGGCATCGGATTGTGGGCCGTGCTGTCCAACGAGTCGAGCACCGGCAGCTCATCGGAGGTCACCGTCGCCACCGACGACAACGCCTTCCGGATCACCACCGCCCCGGCGGGCAGCACGCCGCCCGCCGTGTTGACCATCGCCGAGGATTTCCAGTGCCCTGCGTGCCGCCAGTTCGAAGAGCAATTCGGGCCGGTCCTCGAGGAGTTGCGCAACAACCCACAGGTCGCCGTGGACTACATGCCGATCGCGATCCTCGACCGGATGTCGACCACCGACTACTCCACACGCGCGGCGAACGCATCGGCGTGTGTCGCAGAGTCGACCGCGACGAACGGCGATTTCACGACCTGGTTGCAGTTCCACAACACGCTGTATGCCCAGCAGCCCAGTGAGGGCGGCGCCGGCCTGTCCGACGACCAGCTGAACAATCTCGCCACCCAGGCCGGAGCGAACAACGTCCGGCAGTGCATCGACGACCAGCAGTTCGCCGACTGGGTCGCCGACACCACCCAGCAAGCCGCCGTCACCGCCACCCCGACCGTTCGGCTCAACGGTGAAGACGTGCAGCTGTCGACGCCGGAGGCGTTACGCGACGCAGTTCTCGCGGCCACGAACTGAATCATCCCGGAGAACACCGCATCATGACCGAGACCACCGACCAGTACGGCGGCACACCCACACCTCCCGACGACGCAGACGACGCCGCAGTCCGCGGGTGGACGAGGCTGATGCCGGCATCACGAGTGATCGGGGTGATCGTGCTCGTTGCAGGCGTGATCGGCCTGATCGCGTCCGCCACGTTGACGATCGAGCGCTTCGAACTGGCCATCGATCCGTCGTACACGCCGAGCTGCAGCATCAACCCGGTGCTCTCATGCGGCTCGGTCATGGTGACCGATCAGGCAGCCATCTTCGGCTTCCCGAACCCACTGATCGGCATCGCGGCCTTCTCGGTCATCGTGGTGACCGGTGCCCTTGCGACCGCGGGAGTTCAACTGCCCCGGTGGTATTGGCTCGGTCAGACCCTGGGCACCCTCGCCGGGTTCGTGATGATCAACTGGCTCGTCTTCCAGAGTCTGTATCGCATCCACGCCTTGTGCCCGTACTGCATGGTGGTGTGGACCGTGACACCGTTGATCCTGGTGCTGAGCGCCGGTCGGGTGTTCGGATCGTCGCGCGTCGGACGCGAGATCCGTTCATGGCTGTGGGTGTTGCTGCCCGTCTGGTACGCGGTCGTGATCGTCGCCATCGGCGTGGAGTTCTGGGACTACTGGTCGACCTTGATCTGACCTCCCAGATCCACCGCAGCCCCTTCCCGTTGGCTGGCGCCGTTTACCGTTGACTGGGCGCCGTTTACCGTTGACTGGGCGCCGTTTACCGTTGACTGGGCGCCGTTTACCGTTGACTGGGCGCCATTGGCGGAGTTCGGCGGAGTCAGGCCGATACATCAAGCGCGGCGACGATCTTCGTCGGCTCGACCCACACGACGAGTTCGCCCGGCACACCGTTGCGTGCGCCGAACTCCTCGGCGCGATCGGCTCCCATGTACCGACGGCCGCATTCGGTCGCGATCCGACGCACTTCCGGTAGGTCGTCGGCGGTGACCGCCAGGCCCTGGATCTGCACGAAGGCATACGGCGGACCAGGCAGGTCGACCGTCAACACCACACGCGGATCTCGGCTCATCGCACGTGCTTTCGCGGTCGTGGCACCGGTGTTGAACGCGATCCGGTCACCGTCGAGCACAAACCACACGGGCGCCGCCAGCGGCCTTCCGTCACCGGCCACCCATCCGAGGTGCCCCGTCCGGGTGCCGGCGGTGAGGAACTCACGGATCTCGGGGTCATTCAGTGACGCGGTCATGGCGCCAGCCTACGCATCGGGCGGTTTCAGCGCGCCGCCAACACGTCGCCGATTCGCACGGCGATCATCATGATCGTCGCGTGCGGTCCGCTGCGTCCGGCGGCCGGCAGGATGGAGCCGTCCACGACCCGAAGGCCGGTGAGTCCGTCGAGCCCTCCGAGGTCATCGGTCCGTACTCCCATCGGAAGGCTCCCCCAGGCGTGCTGGGAGGTCCGCACCACTGGGTCGACGACGATCGACCCCGGTTCGACGACGCCGCCGAATGTCGACGAGTTCAACATATCTCGCACCGACTCGGCGCCGAGCGCCATCCGGCGCGCACTGGCTGGATCGACCGTGCCGAGGTCGACGAGGAGTCCGGTGTCGCCGACCCGAACCGCGCCGAGGGACCCAGGTCGCATCCCCGCCACCCCCACGGCCGGGCCGACCGGTTCCACACCTTTCACGAATCTCGCCATATCGGTGCTGTAACAACGTATCTCCACGTCGTCGGCGGTGTGGACCACCGACTGCAGCAACGCCGTCGGCATCACCTGAGGGTCCACGTGGCGCCGGTAGTGCACCAGCACCTCACGATGTTCGTGGAGCGGCAGCGTGCCGCCGGACCCGATGAGGCTCCCCAGTCCGGAGCGGAGCAGGATCCCGGCGGTACCGAGCGTGCCCGCGCTCAGCACGACCTCACCGACCGACATCCGGTCGGCACCCACGCGCACCCCGGTGACCCGACGGCCGGCCACCATCACTTCCGCCACCTCTGCATCGGTGATCACCGTCAGGTTGGGTCGGTCGATCGCGGGCCGGAGATACGCTTCGGCCGACGTGCGCCGCAGCGGCCCCTCCCGGTTGGACCGCACACGATTCACGCCGACGATGGGCCACGGATCCGCGGTGGCACGCACCGGCATGGCCTGGGCCCAGTAAGACTCGAAAAGACGCACCACATCGACGAGTTCGTCGTCTGCGAAGGCAGTCACTCCCATGGTGCCGTCCGGTGCGTCGAGTTCGTCATAGGCGTGTGCGATCGCCTCTGGTGACCATTGCGCCGGCCAGTCATCGAAGTCATCGCGATGCCAGCGCAGGAAGTACCCCCCGTTGACAGCCGACGACCCACCGAGCGCGCTGCCCCGCACCACCGGGAGTCCCGTGGCCTCGGTGTGGCCCCGGGCGAAGCCGGCGCCGTGCTCGATCGGCAACACCTGTAGATCGCGAACGGCCGGGGGCGGCCAGTCACGCGGTCCGCGCTCGAGCACGACGACGGCGCGCCCGGGGTCACGCGAGAGCCGCTCGGCGATGACGCATCCGGCACTGCCCGCACCCACCACCACCACGTCGGCGGTCGTCGGAAGTCGTCGCGTCGTCACCTTTATGTGGTCAACACCGGCCGCAGCGCCCCGAGGTCGCGCTGCGCGATGGCACCCTGCCACAACCCGGCTCCGTAGGCCAGATCGTCGAGTCGCCGAAACACGGTGTACCAGAGCGGCCCCAGGGCTGGACCCGACGCCGGGTCCGCGACGACCTCACGCGCCCATGACACGACCCCCTCGACCAGCGCGACCTCCACAGCGAGCCGCCGGAAGCGTGCGGAGAACAACGCCAGCAGGACCGCGACGGGCCAGTAGTGCCGGCAGATCGCACCTGCCGCCTGCAGCAGGCCGAACCCCACGGCTCGGCCCGTCATCTGCGTGGCAACCAACGGCGCGTCCGGCAGCTCGCCGAGGCGTCGCCGCAGCCGCGCACCCGTGTATACGACGATGATCATCGCGATGGCCAGCCCGATTCGAGTGCGGGTGAGCAATGCGCCGACGGCCACCGCCATGGGGATCGACATCACCACCGGTGCGGCGAACCCACCGTGACGGTCGGCCAGGTGCGCCGCGCCGGTCCCGTAGTAACGACGACGCCCGAGCACCGACCGGACATCCGAGCGGTGATCGTGGGCCACCCGCGCGACCGGGTCGTACCGAACTCGCCAGCCGGCCTTGTGGGTGCGCCAGCACAGGTCCACGTCCTCGGCCACCCGCAGCGACTCGTCGAACTGACAGAAAGCTTTGCGGCGCACCACCATCGCCGCGCTCGGCACATACGGGACCCGGCTGCCGGGCACCACCGAGCACTCTTCGGGGCCCATGTCGAGCGAAGAATGTCCGTTCTCATATCGCTCGACCTTCGATGCCTCGCGCGCGGCGCGGGAGAGGCCGACGATACGCGGGGCGACGATGGCGACCGACGGGTCCGAGAAGTGCCCGAGCAGCATGGTCAGCCAATCGGCGGTCGGGACGACGTCGGAGTCGAGGAAGGCGACGAAGTCTGTGGTGGCGGCCGCTGCACCGGCGTTGCGCGCCGACGACGGGCCACGATTGCCATCGAACCGGATGAGCTCGACGTCAGGCCCGTCGACCCGGATCGGCGTGCGCGACCCGTCGTCGACGACGATCACCTTGACGCCGTCGACCGAGCGCAGCAGTCGGTCCACGCCCGCTTGATTGTCACGAACCGGCACCACGATCGTGACGTCGTCGGGCGCAGGCCCGAACATGGGCCGGGGGTTGGCGATTCCGCTGTCGAGCAAGCGCCGCGCGAGGCGTCGCGTGGCCGGGTCACATACCTCGATACGGCCGTCGGCAGAGGTCATCCCGAGTGCGGTGTCGGTCAGCCGCAGCATGCGGGTCGGGGAACCCCCGACAAGGAACCGCAGGTCACGCCGACGCGCGCAGCGCATGTCGATCTGCACCTGGAACCCGTCGGGCAGCGCGTGGTCGACGGTGGCCACGGCCTCGGGCGGCCGGTCGAGTGCGGTCATCCGAGCCGCCCGCTCTCGTCAACGTGCCAGTCGGCCAACGCCGAATCGAGCCGTGCCACGAGTTCGTCGAGCAACCGGGCCCCGTGCTCGCCGTTGGCTCCGGTCGGGTCGCCGAGTACGCCGTTGGCGCTGACCGCGGCCACCCCACCGGTGCGCATGGCCGGCAGCAGTGTCGCCACCGGGGCCGTGTTGCCCGCCTGCGCCGCGGTCGCACAGACCTCTGACGGCGAAAAGTGCAGCAACACCGATGTTTCGGCGTGTCCGGCGTGGGCGTCGGCTTCGGGAAAAGCGCAGGGGAACCAGGCAGCGTCACGCCCCTCGTAGCGCAGTCGACGCACGGCCGTCGCGAGAGTGTTCGCGTTGCCGCCGTGTCCGTTGACGAACAGCAGGCGATCGGCCCAGCGACAGGCGCTTCGTCCGTACTCCACCAACAGCAACTCCAACGCGGCGTGACCGAGCGAGATGGTGCCGGGAAAACCCTCGTGCTCTCCGCTGGCGCCGTAGTTCAGTGCCGGAGCCGTCAGCACCGACGCCGCATCGCCCGAGGGTCCGGCATCCCGATGCCCGCCCTCCGCCACCCGCTCGGCGACCGCCTGGGCGATCCGGGTGTCGGTGTCCAGGGGCAGGTGCGGCCCGTGTTGTTCGGTCGCACCCAGCGGGACCAGGAGGGTGACCGTGCAGTCTGACAATTCGGGCCATGACAGCTGTCCCAATGCGGCCCGACGCTCCATTCGTTCAACTCTAGCGATGCGGTGCGCCACTGTTAACCGGGTCGGCGCATTTGTTCGATAGAAATCCCGCATCCATCCGATCGGATGGACCGCCTGTCCGAGCGCTCGATCGGTTGTGGGATGCTGGACCGGAAAAGCGTGAGACCCGACACATGGGGCGGGTACTGATCGGGAGGACACCATGACGTCGACGACACCGCGCAGTAGCGGAAAGAGCGGACCCCTCAGCGCAATCCGGGTGATCGAATTCGCCGGGATCGGGCCGGGACCACACGCGGCGATGCTGTTGGCCGACCTGGGTGCCGACGTGGTGCGGGTGCAGCGGCCCGGTTCGCTGCCGGCGCCGGACCGCAAAGCCGACGCACTGCTGCGTGGACGCCGGGTCGTGGAGGCGAACCTGAAGGACCCCGCCGACCGCGACACCATCCTCGGATTGGTAGCCAAGGCTGACGTGATCCTCGAGGGTTTCCGCCCGGGCGTCATGGAACGACTCGGGTTCGGGCCCGACGATCTGGCGGAGATCAATCCCGGCCTCGTCTACGGCCGAATGACCGGTTGGGGGCAGGAAGGGCCTCGTGCCGACCGCGCCGGCCACGACATCAACTACATCTCGCTGACCGGCATGTTGCATGCCATCGGCCGCAAGGAAGATCGGCCGGTGCCGCCACTGAACCTGGCGGGCGACTTCGGCGGTGGTTCGATGTTCCTGGTCGTCGGCGTACTCGCCGCCCTGCTGGAGCGCGGGATCTCCGGTCAGGGGCAGGTCGTCGACGCGGCGATGGTCGACGGCGCCTCGGTACTCGGACAGATGATGTGGGCCTTCCGCGGCACCGGCCTGTGGAGCGACGAGCGCGGGGTGAACATGCTCGACACAGGCGCCCCCTACTACGAGGTGTACGAGACGTCGGACGGCAAGTACATGGCCGTCGGCGCGATCGAGCCGCAGTTCTATGCCCAACTCATCTCCGGCCTGGGCCTCGCCGACGCAGATCTGCCCGCGCAGAACGACATCGCGAAGTGGCCGGAGCTGGAACGGATCTTCACCGAAACGTTCAAATCCCGCACCCGCGACGAATGGACCAAGGTGTTCGAGGGCACCGACGCCTGCACCTCACCGGTCCTCGACTTCGCCGAGGCGCCGTCGGATCCGCATATGGCCGCTCGCGCCAACCTGGTGGAGATCGACGGCGTGACCCAAGCACAGGTGGCGCCCCGGTTCTCCCGTACGTCGACGCAGACGCCGACCGCCCCGGACCGCGAGGCCACCGATCCCGCCACCCTCTGGCAAGACTAGGACCCGCACCCACCGCACCCTGGCTCCCAAACTCTCAGCACGGCAGCCGACAGAACCCCAGAATTCGTCGAGAGCATCCGCCCCGGCGTCTGACCGAGAGCATCCGCACACTCCGCGGATGCTCTCGGCGAATTCTGGGGTTCTGTCGGCGCGAAACCGGGTTCTGTCGGCGCGAACCGGGTTCTGTCGGCGCGAAACCGGGTTCTGTCGGCGCGGGAAGCCGTCAGACCTTTGTGGCTCCCATGTCGATCGAGAACTCGGACCCGGTGATCGCCTTGGCGCCGTCGGAGGCCAGGTAGAGCACCGCGTCGGAGATCTCGTCGAGCGAGGCCACCGGGTGATGGTTCATCATCGAGCTCAGATGTGGTGCGACCCATCCGATACCGAAAATCCGGTGGGCCTCGGTGTCGGCCACGCCCATGGGGGTGTCGACGGCATAGGGATGCACGCTGTTGACCCGGATGCGATAGTGGCCGAGTTCCTTGGCAGCAGTCTGGGTGAGGCCACGGAGACCGAATTTCGACGCCGAGTAGGAGGCCTGCAGCGGCATCGCTTTGAGGCCGGCCGACGAGCTGATCACCACGATCGACCCGCCGTTGCCGGCGTCGAGCATGGCGGGGATCGAGGCGCGCAGGGTTTTCCAGGTCCCGACCAGGTTGATGTCGACGACGTCGGTGAACTGCTCTTCGCTCAGCTCCCAGACCTTGCCCCAGGTGAGTAGGCCGGCGTTGGCCACCACGATGTCGAGACGCCCGAATTGTTCGACGCCATCGGCGACCAGTTGTTCCTGGAACGCCAAGTCGCGGGTATCACCTTGGCGGGCAAGGATTTTTCCGCCGGCCTCCTCGACAAGGCGGACGGTGTCACCGAAGTCCTCGGCCGTCGCGGCCGGATAAGTGGTGTGGTCGGCGACCGGACCGGCGATGTCCATACCGATGATCGCGGCCCCCTCGCGCGCGAAGCGCAGCGCGTGGTTGCGCCCCTGCCCGCGCGCCATCCCGGTGATGTAGACGACCTTGCCGTCGAACTGCCCCATCCGATGAGCCCTCGTTCTCTCGTCGCGTCACCCACCACAGGTGAACCGTGTCGAAAAACTGTAACACGTTCTACTTTGTGGTGGGTGAACGGCGACGGCGCCTCACACGTGGCCGAAGGAGCGTTCGAAGTCTTCCGGTATGACGAGGTCGTCGCGGGAGAGTTCGTGAATGCTTTTGCGTCCCAGTCCCATCAGGCTGGAGTCCAGGCCCATGCGGAGCAGGTCGAGTACATTCTCCACGCCGGCCTGGCCGTTGGCGGCCAGGCCCCACAGGTAGGCGCGACCGATCATCACCGCACGCGCGCCGAGGGCCAGCGCCTTGGTGACGTCACTACCGCGTCGGATGCCACCGTCGAGGAGCACCTCGATGTCATGGCCGACGGCGTCGGCGATCGGGCCCAGCACCCGGATGGTGGCCGGGGTGCCATCGAGGTTGTTGCCACCGTGGTTGGACACCGAGATGGCCGAGGCGCCGATGTCGACGGCCCGCTTGGCGTCGTCGAGGCGGGTGATGCCCTTGACCATGAACGGCCCATCCCACTGCTCACGCAGCCACTTGAGATCTTCCCAGGTCGGCGGCGGGGTGTTCATCCACTGACCGTAGGCGCCGAAGAACGTGGGACCCGGTTCACCGGGCGGGGTGAGGTTGGGCGCGGTCAGATCGGGAATGTTGATCGTGCCGCCCTTGACCCAGTCCAGGGCGTAGCGCGGTTTGACCGCGATCTCCGGCGCGAGTTTGAGCAGTGCCGCGAAGTCGACCTTCTCCGGGATCTCCGGGCTGCCCCAGTCACGGCCGACGTTGAACACCCAGTCGGTGGTGACGATGAGCCCCTTGGCGCCGGCCGCCTTCGCACGCTCGGCCCGGGCCAGGATCTCCTCGCGCGACCCCAGCCAGTAGATCTGGAAGAAGAACTTGTCGTTGGCCGCGGCCACCTCTTCCACTGGATGGGATGCAAAGCTCGACAACCCCATCGCGGTGCCACGAGCTGCGGCAGCCCGGGCCACGGCCACTTCGCCGTCGGGATCCACCGCCTGCACACCGGTCGGGCTGATCATCACCGGGAACGAGATCTCCTGGCCCATCACGGTGGTCGACAGTTCCCGATCGGGCTGGGTGCCCACCACGTGCGGCGCAAACCCGAGTTCGTTGAACGCGGCCGTGTTGTCGTTGACGGTGATACCCGCCTGGGTACCGGCGACCAGCGAGGAGTACACCGACTTGGGCAGACGCTTCTTGGCGCGCCGTTGCGCCTCGTGCACGGTTTCGAACCAGGGATTTCGGGCCCACGGATTCTTCGGCATGTCCTTACCTATCTCTTCTTCAGCTACAGACTGTCGGGGGTGAACCCCGCCAGCGGATTCTCATCGCAACTCTTCGACGGTGGGGCACCCACCGGTAGCAGGTCCCCGTCGGGACGCCGCGTCATCAGCGTCAACGGGGTGCCGCGCGAATGATCTTTGTTGGCAGTCGGTTTGGTACGGTCACCGGCCAGCAACTGCTCGCCGTAACCCTGCACACATTCCGGGTCGGGCCCAGCCAGCGGCAGGCCGGTGAAGAACTTGGCGGCCATGCAGCCCCCACGACACGCGTCGAAGTGAGCGCACTTGGTGCACGCACCTGCATTCTGCGGCTCACGCAGTTCGAGGAACAGATCCGAATTCTGCCAGATCTGCTGGAAGCCACCGTCGGTGGTGATGTTGCCGGCCAGGAAGTTCTCGTGGATCGCGAACGGACACGCATACACATCACCAACCGGATCGATCAGACACACCACCCGACCGGCACCACACAGGTTCAACCCCGGCAACGCGCCACCACCGTCACCGCCGCCGAAGGCCGACAGGTGGAAGAACGAGTCACCGGTCAACACGTTGTCGCCATGTGCGACAAGCCAGTTGTACAGCTCGAGCTGCTGCTCGGGCAACGGATGCAGATCGTCCCATACGTCGGCACCACGCCCCGACGGACGCAAACGGGTGATGCGCAAAGTGGCGCCGTAGCGATCGGCGAGCGCCTTGAACTCGTCGAGCTGCGCGACGTTCTCCCGCGTCATCACCACGCTGATCTTGGCGTCGGCGAAGCCCGCCTCGTGCAGGTTCTCCAACGCACGCACCGCCATGTCGAACGACCCCGGACCACGAACCGCGTCGTTGACCTCGGCGGTCGCGCCGTCCAGCGAGATCTGCACATCCACATAGTCCGACGCTGCCAACCGCGCCGCGACCTGCTTGTCGATCCGTAAACCATTGGTGGAGAACTTCACCCCCACCTGATGGCTGGTCGCGTAATCGACCAGCTCCCAGAAATCCGGTCGTACGGTCGGCTCACCACCACCGATGTTGACGTAGAAGACCTGCATCCGCTGCAGCTCATCGATGATCGCCTTGCACTGTTCAGTCGACAACTCCCGCGGATCACGTTTACCCGACGACGACAGGCAGTGCACACAGGCGAGATTGCAGGCATAGGTCAATTCCCACGTCAAACAGATCGGGGCATCAAGCCCCTTCTCGAACTGATCGACGAGCCGACCCACCTTCGGCGGGCTACTCGCCGCTGACACGGCGGCCGAGGCGGTTGTGGTGGGCGGCATTTCGAGTGTTGTCATCGTTGGACTCCTGGGGGCGTGGCGAGTCTGGCGGGTGCGGGGTCGGGCGTCTGCAGGTCGAACATCATCGGGCGTCAGGCCACGGGACGACGCGCGATCATCCCCGAATCGGCGAGCGCGCGCAGCGCCTGCAAGTACAGCGGCCGATCGGCGGTGTCGATACCGGCATAGTCGAGCGCGGCGCCGGCGGTCGGATGATCGGCGAGCGAACCCACGATCCCGACGACCGTGAGGTTCTTGAGGAATGACAGCTTGCGGGTGCCGAAGTGATAGAGCAGCGCGCCGAACGGCTCAGGACGCAACGCCACCTTCGGGTTGAGCTGCCACGCGGCGTCGACGTCGAAGCGGGTGGCGCGCTCGGACGTGCCGGGCGCTTCGGACTGGGCGGCTGCCTCGGACTGGGTGGGTACATCGGACTGGGGTGCGCCGGGCCCGGCGGTCGCATCAACGCGACCGCCGGCCACCGGACTCGATGTCGTGATCGACATCAGTAGACCCCGCACATCCCGTCGATCGACACTTCCTCGACCAACGACTCACCCACGAGTTCGTCGTGATCCGACGTAACGGACTGATCGGCCATGATCCAACCTCCTCTTTCTTCTGGTCGTGATGTGGATCACCGGATACTATAATGGCACTCGGTGCAGAAAAACACCCCTGCGGCAAAACTGATCAGATGGACAGGTGAAGATGAGCCCACCGGACGTAGCGCCACCGTCCCTCACCTCGGCGAACCAGCCCGGCCGGCGCCCGGTCACCTCGCGCGCCCAGATCAGCGCGATCGCGATCGACCTGTTCAGCACCCGCGGCTTCGAGGAGACCAGCGTCGACGATGTCGCGGAAGCGGTCGGCATCGCTCGCCGCACCCTGTTCCGCTATTACCCGTCCAAGAACGCGATCGCCTGGGGCGACTTCGATTCCCACCTATCCGCGATGCGCACGTTGCTCGCCCAGATCCCGCCCACCGAGCCGATCGCCGACGCCCTGCAGCAAGCGCTCATCTCGTTCAACCGGGTGCCATCAACCGAGTTGGCGGGCCACCGACGGCGGATGGCACTGCTCCTCGGCGTGCCCGCCCTGCAGGCGCATTCGATGCTGATGTATGCCGAATGGCGTCAGGTCATCGCGGAGTTCTGCGCGCACCGACTGGGCCTGCGCGACGCCGATCATCTGCCGCAGACCATCGCCTGGATGTGTCTGGGAATCGCGCTGGCCGCCTACGAGCAGTGGCTCGCCGAGCCCGGAGCGGATCTGGAGACCCTGATCATCGCCGGCAGCCGTACGCTTGCAGAGGGCGTCGGTGCACTGTCATGATCGGCGAGCCTTACGCTAGACTAAACTAGAACGTGTTCTTATTTTCGCCTGAACTGCGGTGACGATGCCAGGAGCATGGCGCACGAGACCACGGCACATTGGACGTTGGACCACGGCGCGGTGCGTGACGCCGCCCGGTGAACGAGGCGCCGGCACAGAGCCGGTGGAGAGGTGGGAGATGACCGAGCTGACACCGCATGGCTCGCGCAGCGTGATCCTCACGGTCGCGGACGTCATCGACGAGACCGCCGAGGCCCGCTCGATCGTGTTCGATCTGCCCGATACCCATCGCGACCCTTTCACCGACTACAAGCCGGGCCAGTTCCTGACGCTGCGTATCCCGAGCGACCGCACCGGGTCGGTGGCCCGCTGTTACTCACTCGCGTCGTCACCGGTCACCGATCGCCGGCCCAAGGTGACGGTCAAGCGCACGGTGGATGGCTACGGCTCGAACTGGGTGTGCGACAACCTCGCGGTCGGCACGCAGATCGAGGTGCTGCCACCGTCCGGGGTGTTCACGCCCAAGGACCTCGACACGCCGCTGCTGTTGATCGCCGCCGGAAGCGGTGTCACGCCGGTGATGTCGATTCTGAAGGCGGCCTTGCACACCGGCACCGCACCGATCACGTTTTTCTACGCCAACCGCAGCGTCGACGATGTCATCTTCGCCGACGAACTACGCGACCTGCAGCGTGCCCATGCCGACCGGCTGACGCTCATCCACTGGCTCGAATCCCTGCAGGGACTTCCCGACGACCGGTCGCTGACCACGGTGTTCCGCGCCTACGCCGACCACACCGCATACTTGTGCGGGCCCGGCCCGTTCATGGATGCTGTCCACAAAGCGCTTGCAGGCGCGGGCTTCGGCCATCACAACGTGCACACCGAGGTGTACAACTCGCTGTCCGGAGATCCGTTCGCCGACGTCGAGCTCGAGGAGGTCAGCGAGGCCGAGGACGCCGAGGCGGCCACCGTCGAGGTCGAGTTGGACGGCGAGACACACAATCTCCGCTGGCCGCGCAAGCGCTCACTGGTCGACATCATGCTGGCCGCCGGACTCGACGCCCCCTACTCCTGCCAGGAGGGCGAGTGTGGTTCATGTGCCTGCACGCTCACCGAGGGTACGGTCGAGATGGACAACACCGGCGCACTCGATCCGGAGGACATCGCCGACGGCTACATCCTCGGCTGTCAGGCGCACCCGACGTCGGATGCGCTCAAGATCGAGTTCTGACGGGCGGCCACACACGCGACGAAGGGTGAACACAATGAGTCCCGACCGATTGGCCCGGCTGCTCGCCGGAATGCTCTTGTCCATCGGCGCAATGCATTTCGTGGCGCCGAAACCATTCGACGACATCATTCCCGAGGAGATCCCGGCGGACCCGAGGACGCTGACCTACGCGTCCGGGGTTGCGGAGGTCGCGATCGGCGCCGGTCTGCTGGCGCCGCGCACCCGGCGGGTCAGCGCTGCGCTCGCGGCCGCACTGTTCGTGGCGGTCTACCCGGCCAATCTCAACATGGTGCGTCTGTGGAAGGACAAGCCGCTGCCCATGCGTGCGGTCGCCATCGCGCGTCTGCCTTTCCAGTTCCCGATGATCTGGGCCGCGGTCAAGGTGTTTCGCGGTTCGCGGTAGAGGTGGTCGGGCAGGTCTCGATACGCTCCTCACTCCGTTCGTCGCTACTCGACCAGCAGGAGAACTCCGTTCGTCGCTACTCGACCAGCAGGAGAACTCCGTTCGTCGCTACTCGACTCCAGATCCGCTGGTCGAGTAGCCGAGGAGCCTGCGACGAGGCGTATCGAGACCAGACCACCTCACCCGTGAAAAGAGCTGCGCCCGGCCGGACAGTAACGCCAGATCCGCTGGTCGAGTAGCCGAGGAGCCTGCGACGAGGCGTATCGAGACCAGGCCCCCGACACCCCTAACGCAACGAGCGGTAGTGGGCACGCTCCTCGGGCATGAGGTGTTCGGTCGCGTAACTCAATGCGGTACGCCCCATCTCGGCGGCGTGCTGGTGGAGGTAGTCGGTCAACAGGTCACGGTCGACGCGCTTTCCCATCTCCCGCAACATCCAGCCGGTGGCCTTCTGGATCAGGTCCCGGCGATCGTCGATGACCACCGGTACCACCGCGAGCGTGGCATCCGCGACACCACATTTCAGGAAGGCGAAGGTGCCGACGATACCGGCCCGCCGTGTCCACAGGTCATCGTGTTCGGCCAACTCCACGAGCAGACCGAATTCGTCGGTCCGCACCAGCCACGCACCGAGCACCGGATCGGCGAAGGTATCGACCAGATCCCAGTTGTTCACACGCCCGGCCGACAACGCTTGCAGGTAGAGATCCACCCAGCGCCGGCGCGCCGTGTCGTCATCGGCACGTTCGTACTCGCCGCGCAGCAGGAACAGGGCGGTCAGGCGATGTTCGTGGACTTCCGAGTCCAGCAGACGCCATACGACGTCGGCCCCGGCCCCACGAAACCTCTTGGCCACCATGCGTAGCTGCGGCACGGTCACGCCGACGAACCGGTCACCTTCGCCGTACTCGCCCGGCCCGGTTTTGAAGAAGCGCGCCGAGGACACCGCCCGCTGGGGGTCGGCGAGGTCGCCGATCGCGCGTTCGACGGCTTCGACCGTATCGGGGTGCGGTCGGGGCACCGGTACCTCAGCCGAGCACGTCGGCGATCGGCGTCGGTGTGAGCAGTTTCGGCCGCGTCTTCATCACCGCACCCACCTTGCCCGCGCCGACGACGCCGGTGAGGATGCCGTCACGGCTGTAATAGGCCAGGAACTTCGTGCCGTCGTCGTCGACCAGATGGAGTTCGTCGCCGGCCTCGGGCCGACCCAGCACCTGGATCTTCAGGTTGTACTGGTCGCTCCAGAAGTACGGCGGCGCAGCCGGAATCATGGCGTCGGTCTGCGCGATCCGGTGGGCGACGACGGTGGCCTGCTCCACCGTGTGCGTCCAGTGCTCCGCGCGGCGCGTGCCGCCGGTCTCTGTGCGCCAGTTCGCCACGTCGCCGAGCGCGTAAACATCCGGCGCGGAGGCGCGGCCGTGCTCGTCGCAGGCGATACCGCCGCCGGATTCGCGTGGCGCGAGTTCGATCCCGGAACCATCGAGGTAATCGGTCACCGGGATCGACCCGATACCCACCACCACGATGTCGGCGGCCACCTCGTCGCCGTCGGCGAGCCGCACACCGGTGAGGACGCCGTCGGTCGAGCACACCTCGTCGACGCCGACCCCGGCGCGGACATCGACCCCGTTGGCCTGATGCATCCGGGTGATCAACTCCCCCACCCCGGTTCCCAGCGCAGCGGCCAACGGCGTCGGCGCGGGCTCGACCAGCGTCACCGCCAGGCCGCGCTGGTTGAGGCTGGCCGCGACCTCGCAACCGATGAAACCGGCGCCGACGATCACTGCGCGCGAGGCATTCTCGATCTCGCTGCGCAGCGCGAGGGCGTCGTCGATGGTGCGCAGCACGTGGACACCGGCCACCCCCTCGGTACCCGGCAGCGACCGCGGGCGCAGTCCGGTTGCCAAGACGAGTGAGTCGTAGGCGACCTCCGCACGCTCGGTGGGGGCGTCGAGCCGTTCGACGGTCACGGTGCGGGTCTCCGGCGAGATAGCACACACGCGTTCACCGACACGCAGCTGCACCGATGCCTCACCGAAGTAGTCGGCCGGCTTCAGATCGACCCGGTCGTCCTTACCGAGCAGCACCGACTTCGACAACGGCGGACGGTCATACGGCGGGTGGGCTTCCTCGCCGATCAGCGTGATGGGTCCGGTGTACTCGTTGCTGCGCAGGCTCTCCGCCACGCGGATACCTCCGAGCCCCGCACCCACCACAACCACACCTGCCGATGATGCGCTCATCCCGAATTCCTCCTGACACGTCCTTGTCCGCGATGTCGCGACATGCGGCAGCGCGGGTGCCGGCCTTTCCGAAGCCGACCGGGAAGTGCGCGAAATGCACTTCCTCACCGGGTGACGTCGCCGACCATTGCGAGGTCGGCAAGACGCCAATTCCCCTCGACATTACGCATAGTGGCCCATCGAGCGGTAGGGGTACGGTCGTCGTCTCGATCACCGGTATCGGTCGCTGCGGGGATACTCACCGTCTGGTCGACGAACACCAGCACCCGCGCGCGTTCGGCGGTGAACTCCTCGACCCCGGCACCCACCACCTGCGCCGACAACGTCATCCCGGCCTCGATCGCGCCAGGTAACACCACGTCGACGCCCTGCGCACGGTATGCCTCGTCGATCGGCGCGGTGAGCTGTGCGAGGACCTCGTGCCGGTCGCGCTCGGTCTCGTCCGGGGTGTAGGACAACAGTGCGGTCACCGCCGCATCGGTCGCCGTGAGCACAGCGGTACGTTGCGTGTCGTCGGGCACCGGACGCGACCGCGCGGCACCGATCAGACCCACCACCGTCACCACGACGGCCACGAACGCGATCGCCGTGGCAACGATGACGCGGCGACGTCCACGTCTGCCCAGGTGCGCGCCAGGCCGCCGCGCCGGACCGGGAGCTGCGCCGGCGGTCATGTCAGCACCGCCCGGCTGATCAGCCAGTCCTGGCCGGCTCGGATCATCGTCACCTCGATGGTGACGCGGGTGTCATCACCCTGGGCGCCGATCAATTGCGGATCGGAGGCCTCGGCCACGACAAGTGCCGCCGCCTCGGCACCCTCGGCATCCGAGTCGGGGTCGGTGATCAGCCCCGCCGACAGCACCCGCCCGGAACTGGGCTCGGCCTGCGCGGTCACCTCGGCCACCAATGAGTCGCGGGCCGCCTCGATCCGATCGCGCTGGTCGCCGGTCGTCACGGCGACGGCGCGATTCACGTAGCCGCCGGCATCGGCGGGATCGGCGGTCAGTAACGACGCGACCGAGGAACTGGCTGCCGCCAGCGCCGCGTCTGCCGCCGCCGACCGCTCGGCCGATGCATGGTTGTGCATGACCACCGCGACGAGCACCCCGCTCGCGACGATGATCACGGCACCCGCGATCGCGATGACGCCCCGGAACCACGCCGATCGACGTCGGGCCCGGGCACGCAACGCATCCGAGGCGTCGATGCGGGCACGCCGGGCCGCGCGGGTCGCCTGTTCGACGCGCCGGCGGGCATCGTCGAGGGCATGCTCTGACGCGTCGAGGGCATGATCCGGGGCGCCGGCGCCGCGAGAGTCCGACGACGTCATGACAACACCTCCATCCCGGTCAGCTGCCAGATGTCCCCGACCCGGTCGAACCGGGCCTGCACTGAACGTTTCTCGGTGATCGGTGGGGCGTCGGGGGTCGCGACGGTTTCCACGGACGCCCGGATCAGGGTGGTACCGCTGTCCGGTTCGGCATCGACCACGCCGACGACATCCGGGCGCCAGGTGACCCGCACGGCGCCGTCGGCCGGTGGCCGGGTCAACTCGGTGGCATAGCGCCGCGCGAACTCACCGCCGACGAGACCGCGCGCACGATGCCGGTCGGCCTGCCACGATGCCGTGGTCACCGAGAACACGTGAGCGACGATCTCGCCGGCGGACCGACGCAACTCGGTGCGGGCCCGGTCGGTGGCGGAGTCGATCACCGACTCCCGCCACTGCACACCCACGGCGACCACGAGTGCGGTCGCGACGACAGCGATCACCCCGCCGAACGCGACGGCGCGCCGCACGGGGATCACCCCGCGGGCAGCGCGCAGACCGCGGCCGGCACTGGCAGACACCGTTGCGTGAGCACTCTTCTCGGGTGGGGTCGTCATGGGAGGTACTGCACCGCCGCGAGTTTGAGTTCGCCATCGGCCGGTTCGACGAGGACCCGCAACCGGAACCGGCGCACCGTCTCGTCGACAGGATCGGGGTCGCCGACGGCATCGGGGTCGTCGCCCCCGGCGAAGACCACCGTCGACGCGACGAGGACAACAGCCCGATCGCCCGAACGCCGAGCCACACCTGAGCCGTCGACGATTCCACGCGCCACCGTGCCCTGCGAGGCGACGAACCGGGAGTAGGCGTCCGCGGATTGCGCGAACTGGTCCCGGAACTCGCCGGTCGCGCCGTCGATGATCCGGCGCACCTGCTCGGGGCGTCGATGATCGGGGCTCAGCAGCATTGTCACGCGGTCGACGGCGGCGCGCTGGTAGTCGGCGTCGGTGTAAGCGTCGGCGCCCCGTACCCACAGCACCGTCGAAACCACTGCAGCGACAACCGCAACAGCGGCTGCCAGCGCCACCCATCGGGGAGCGCGGGACCGGCGTCGCATCCCCGCGGCCACCTGGGCCTCGCCGAGCGCCTCGACGGCCCGTCGCAACTCACCGCGGGCAGCCCGCTCGGCCTCGATCGCCGCGTCCCGGGCCATCCAACACCCCTTTCCGCCGACCCGTTCACCGGTGTCGGCGGACTCCACCCTAGACACGCCACCGGCGACGGCATCGGCAGCGCTCGGGCGACCCGGTCTGGCCATCGGGCTGCGAGTCCGGCGAATCCGGCGCAGAATCGTCTATTACCTGCGAGGAGGCGCCGATGACGCGACCACAATCGATCACCGCCACGATATTCCGCCGCAAACCTGTGCGGGGTGCCGGGGCGCCCGGGGAGGCGACCGACGATCCGCACCTCAAACGTAGTATCGGCACGTTCCAACTGACCCTCTTCGGTGTCGGTGCGACGGTCGGCACCGGCATCTTCATCGTCGTCCCCGAGGCCATCAGCAAAGCCGGCCCGGCGGTGCTGATCGCGTTCGTGGTTGCCGGGGTCGCGGCCGGCCTCGCGGCGATCTGCTACGCCGAGATGGCTTCGGCGGTACCGGTGTCCGGGTCGAGCTATTCCTATGCGTACGCGACCCTGGGCGAGGTGGTGGCGGTCGGCATCGGCGCATGCCTGATGCTCGAGTACGGGGTGTCGGCGGCAGCCACCTCGATCGGCTGGGGTCAATATCTCAACGAGCTGCTCGACAACCTGTTCGGCTGGCATATCCCCGATGCCCTCAACGCCGCGCCCTGGGGCGTCGATGATCCCGGAATCGTGAACCTGCCGTCGGTGATCCTCGTCGTCCTGTGCGGTCTGCTACTCATTCGCGGCGCCAGCGAGTCCGCGATCGTCAACACGGTGATGGTGTTGATCAAACTCGGTGTGCTGCTGCTGTTCGCGGCAGTTTGCCTCACCGCGTTCACCTCCAGCCACTTCACGCCGTTCATGCCCGAGGGGATGGCCGGGGTGACGTCGGCAGCCGCGGTCATCTTCTTCACCTTCATCGGCCTCGACGCGGTATCCACGGCCGGCGACGAGGTGCGCAACCCGCAGCAGGCCATGCCACGGGCCATCATCGGCGCCCTCCTGGTGGTCACCGGCATCTATCTGCTCACCGCCGTGGCGTCGATCGGCGCACAGGCCTGGACCGATTTCGATCCCGACGACAGCGCCAGCCTGTCGGTGCTGGCCAACTCGGTAACCGGTTCCACCTGGGTCGGCACCATCATCGCGGCGGGTGCGGTCATCTCCATCTTCTCGGTGACGTTGGTGGTGATCTACGGCCAGACGCGCATTCTGTTCGCGATGGGACGAGATGGCCTGCTGCCATCCGCCTTCGCCAAGGTCAGTTCGACAACGATGGTGCCGGTGAACAACACGGTGGTGGTATGCGCGGTGATCGCCGTGCTCGGCGGCTTCGTCCCGATCGACAAGCTGTGGGATCTGGTCTCGGTCGGCACGCTGGCGGCATTCATCGTGGTGTCGATCGGCGTGATCATCCTGCGCCGCACCATGACCGACCTGCCACGACCGTTCCGTGTGCCCGGCTACCCGGTGACGCCGGTGCTGTCGGTGGCGGCCTGTGTGTGGATTCTGAGTGGTCTGGCGCCGGTCACCTTCGCCTTCTTCGGCGCGTGGGTCGCCGCGGCCCTGCTGTTCTACGCCCTGTGGGGACGCCGCCACAGCAAGCTGAACGCGACGACACCGAACTCGGACGGGGCTCACACATGACGATCCTGGTGGGCTACGTCCAGGGCGAGGGCGGCCTGGGCGGGCTGCAACTCGGCGCGATGGCCGCCGAATCGTTGCACACCGACCTCGTGGTGGCCACGGTCGTCCCCAAGCCCTGGACCACGCCGTCGATGGCGAAGGTCGATGCCGAGTTCGCCTCGTGGACCGACGAAGTCGCGGCCACGGCGGAGGCGGAGGTCGCCGAGTACATGACCATCTATCCGCCCGAGCTGAGCTGGCGCTTCACCCGACTCGATCATCGAACGGTGGCATCGGCACTCATCGAGCACGCCCGCGCCCTCGACGCCGATGCGATCGCGATCAGCTCGACCGGTGACGGTCAGCTGGGTCAGATCGTGCTCGGCTCGACCGCCGACACGCTGATGCATCGCTCGCCGGTACCGGTGGGCATCAGTCCGCGCGGTTACCGGTCGCCCAAGGACGGCCTGCTCACCCGGGTCACCGCGGCGATCAGCGGATCGGGACCCGAATCGCGGTCGGTCATCGCCCGCGCCCGGGGCCTCTGCGATCGGATGGATGCGCCACTGCGGGTGGTGTCGTTTGCGGTGCGCGGCGGGGCGATGTACCCGCCGCTGGTCGGCCTGAGCACGGAGGACGACGTGCTCTCCCAATGGCAGGCACAATCCGCCGAGTCACACCGGATGCTGCTCGATGACGGCGTGATCGCCCCCGGCACCGACTGTGTGGTGGCCGCCGGCCGCGGCTACCGGGAGGCGTTCGACTCGATCGAGTGGATCGGTGGCGAGGTGCTGTTCCTCGGCAGCGCCCGCGACGGCGTACTCGCGCAGGTGTTCCTCGGATCACGGGCCAGCAAACTGATCCGTCACTCGCCGGTACCGGTGCTGATCCTGCCACGCTGATACCCGTCGGATCGAGCGCGCCGCGCTATCGCGAACCGATCCGTTTCGAGTAGGCGGCGCGCTGCTCGTGGTCATAGTCGAGGAACATGCTGTCCAGCTTGGTCATCCGCCGCGATGCCCGCTTCATCCGTTGCGGGAACAGGGCATTGGCATGCGTCCACGCCATCGATCGCGGAGCCGTCAAGCGAACCCGCGGACGAGCGATGATGGCGAGCACCTGGGCCGCCACGTCTTCGGGTTCGATCGCGCGGACCATCGAATTGGTGTGCAGCCCGGAGATCAGACCTGTGCGCGTGAATGTCGGCAACACGGTGCTGACCCGCACGCCGGTCTTCTCGAGTTCGGCGTCAACGGCCTCGGAGAACTCGATGACGGCCGCCTTGGCGCCGTTGTAGATGGTCAGTCCGGGCGTGGGCAGCCGTCCGGCGACCGAGGCGATGTTGACGATCTGGCCGCGACCCCGGGCCACCATGCGACGAGCGGCCAGTTGGGTACCGGTGATCACGCCGATCACGTCGATGTCGTAGGTGCGGCGGATCAACGCCTCGTCGTAGGACAGGAAGTCACCGACCGGCATGATGCCCGCGTTGTTGATCAGCACGTCGATCGGCCCGACCGCGGACTCCACCGCGTCGAGGAACTCCTCGAACGAGGACCGGTCGGTCACGTCGACACCGAATCCCTCCACGCCGAGATCGGCGGCGGCCTTGCCCACCGCGTCGTCGTCGATGTCACCGAGCGCGACCACCGCACCCGCCTCGAACAACTGTGTCGCGGTCTCGAAGCCGATACCGCGCGCACCACCGGTGATCGCGATCACCTTGCCGCGCAGCGCATCACGAACTTCTCCGTGATCCGGCCCGCGGCGCAGCAGATCTCGAACGGCCATCAGAATCCCTCCATCAGCAGACCCCGACCACGGGTTCGTGGTCGCGGATGGGTATCACCAGATCATCGGCGCGAGGTACTTGGCAGCGAGTTCGCGCACCGCGTCGGGCTGTTGTTTGCGCTCGTCGGTCGCAGGCACCTCCAGATAGGAGATGACCAGGCGGACATGCAATTCCACCGCTTGACGCAGATCGTCGTCGGGCATCGTGGCGCCGGACTCCCGCAATGTGCCCGCGACCCGATCGGTGACCATGTCGATGAACAACGACGTCACCGCCGAGGTGATGCCACGCATCTCCGAATCGGTCAGCACCAGCCGTCGCATCAACGGATCCTCGGAGATCATCACCGCACCTTCGGCGAAGGCCTCCACCACCGCTTCGGCCGGACCGAGGCCCACAACCGCCGCCATCAGACGTTGCATACCGCGCTCGTACAGGTCGTTGGCGACCGCGAGCAGCAGCGCTTCCTTGTTGGGAAACCGGCGGTAGAGGGTGCTACGGCTGACGCCGGCCTGCGCGGCCACCTCGTCCATGTTCGCGCGGCGCACTCCGACGTCGGTGAACTCGACCTCCGCGGCCGCCAGGATCGCTTGTTCCTGGTCTTCGGGGCTCGCCGTGTTGCGGGCCTTGCGCGGCGCTTTGGTCTGCGACATCCGCCCGGGGCTCATCGGCGTCGGAGGTCGACGGGCAGTTTGTCCTTCGGGACCGGCAACGCGCTGTAGTCCATCGGGATCTGGTAGCCCTCGGGCACCGACCATTCGTAGTTGCGCAGCAGGTGATGCAGGATCGTCTTGATCTCCATCTGGCCAAAATACAGCCCGATGCACTTGTGCACGCCGCCACCGAACGGGGTCCAGGCCATGCGATGGCCCTTGTCCTCTTTGCGCTCTGCGCTGAAGCGCTCGGGATCGAACATGTCGGGGTTGGTGAAGAACTCCGGATCACGGTGATTGGTCATCTGCGGCACGGTGACCATCGAGCCCTTCGGCACGAAGAATCCCTGCACCGAGGTGTCCTTGACCGCCATCCGTGGCTGCGCCGGCACCGGCGGACACATCCGCAGCGACTCCTTGAGCACCAGATCGAGAACCGAGAGCTTTCCGAGATCGTCGTAGCCGAGCTCCGGGTTGAGCTCCAGCGACTGTTCACGTGCCCGGCGTTGCCATTCAGGCGACTTCGCCATCCGATACGCCATCTGGGTCATCGTGATCGTCGACGTGTCGTGGGCGGCCATCAGCACGAAGATCATGTGGTTGACGACATCGGCGTCGGTGAACCGCTCCCCCTCATCGCCTTCGACGTGACACAGCACGGAGAACAGGTCGGGGGTCTCACGAGCCCGCTTGGCCGCGATGTTGTCGTAGAAGAACTCCTCGAGCACCCGGCGTCCGCGCAATCCCTTCCACCACCGGCCACCGGGCACCGGCTTGCGGACGTAGGCGACACCGGCGCGCACGGTGTCGATGAACGCCTTGTTGATCTTGTCCGCCTGGTCCTTCGGCAGTTCCAACCCGAGGAACACCTCGAGCGCGACGTCGAGGGTCAGCGATTTGAACTGCTCGAACATCTTCACGTTGCCGGTGGGGAGGTCGGCGACCCGCTCGGCGATCATCGGCTGCATCTCCTGCATGTAGCCCTTGAGTGCCGACGGGGTGAAGGCCTGCTGCAGGATGTGGCGGTGATGACGGTGCTCGTCGAAATCGAGGAGCATGATGCCGCGGTTGAAGAACGGGCCGATGAAGTAGCTCCACGCAGGGCCATTGGCGAAAGCCTTGTCGCGGTTCATCAGGATTTCGTCGGCGGCGCGGGGTCCGGCAGCGATCACCATCTTGACGCCGAGCGCATTGAGTCCGGAGACCTGACCGAGACGGGCGAGGCGTTCGTCGCCAAAGGCGAACGGGTCGCGACGCATCGCCATCATCTCCAGGACACCGTTGCGTTGCGCGCAGGGCACCTCGAGCAGATCACTGCCCGCAGGCGCCGCGGCGAACACCGTGGACTTGACTGCCGTACCCGTCGAGACCATTGCCATTCTCCTCATTCCCCGAAACATCACCATCGATGCTCTGCACCGCGGCGCACAGCTGTGAGCCGCATCGCATAGAACTCTATTGGAACAGAAAACACAAAATGTTTCTAGGGGTTCCGGCGCGCGACGCCGATGGTGCCGGTGAGGACATACGCGCATGTCCTGACGACGTTCAACAGCCAGATCGGGACGCCAGTATCGCGTGGCATCGCCCGAGGCGTTCCCGCCACCAACGATCGCGGTCGGCCGGGGCGCGCACCGCGGCCGGCAAGACCAGGTCCTCACGCAACCACCGTGGCAGCACGGCCCCTTCGGACGGCACGAACGGCTCCGCAACATCGCTGGTGAAGAGCGTTCCGGTGGCCAGCCCACACGCGTGGTCCAGGGTCGGCAGCGCCGCCGCGGCGGCGACCCCGGCCGCCATCCCGACCGCCGAGTCCAACGCCGAGGACACCACCACGGGTAGGCCGATCGATTCGGCCAGAGACAGCGTCGCGCGCATGCCGCCGAGCGGAGCGACCTTGACGACCGCGATATCGGCTGCGTCGGCGGCCACCACGCGATACGGGTCGTCGGCCTTGCGAATCGACTCGTCGGCGGCGATCGGGACGTCGACCGCGCGACGTACCGCGGCCAGTTCCGGCACCGTCGCGCATGGCTGCTCGACGTACTCCACCTCGCCGATGGTCCGGATCGCGGCAATGGCCTCGTCCACCGACCACCCACCGTTGGCGTCGACGCGCACCGAGCCGACGATCTCGCGCGCGGCCGCAACCCGGGCCACGTCGTCGTCCAGACTCTGTCCGTGTTCGGCCACCTTCACCTTCGCCGTCGCGGCACCCGGGTACCGCGACAGGACCTCGGCGACCTGGTCGGCGGGGACCGCGGGCACCGTCGCATTGATCGGCACCCGATCGCGGCGCGGTGCGGGTGGACCGAGATGGGCAGCCTCGATACCGGCTGCCAACCAGTTCGCGGCCTCGTGGTCGCCGTACTCGGTGAACGGCCCGAATTCGCCCCACCCGGCGGGCCCACGGAACACCATCAGCTCGCGCTCGGTGATCCCGCGGAAACGGGTCCGCATAGGCAGGCGGATGACGTGGGCGTCGGCCAGCAGGACGCCGAGCTCGGGCGGGTCAGCCACGAATTCCATCTCCCTACGGGGTTCGCGTTGAAACAAATCTTCCATTCCGTTCCAACCTGGGTTAGTGTTCGTGTCATGTCAGTCAACCAGGACTACGAGCGCGCAATCCGCGAAGCCGAGCCGGTCATCGCCGCCGACGACCCGGACTCTGCCCTGCCATCGCCACGACTGGGCGCGGATTCGCTGATCTGGAAGTTCTACGGAGACAGCCGTGGCGTTCTCGGGTTCCAGCGGTTGGCCGGTACCGAGAACTGCATCGAGCAGCTCGGCCAGGCCGTGCTCGACCATTCGGTCATCTTCGACGACTTCCTCGGCCGGGCCAAGCGCACCGGCCCCCCGGTGATGAAGACCGTGTACAGCACCGAGCCGCAGAAGTGGGGGCGCACAGTCCGCGACTTCCATCGCAACATCAAGGGTGAGATCAGCGACGGCTCGCGCTATCACGCCCTGAACCCGGAACTGTTCTACTGGGCACATGCGACGTTCGTCGACCAGGTCCTCTACATCACCGACACCTTCATTCGCCGGCTGAGCTACGCCGAGAAGGTACAGATCTTCGAGGAAAGCAAGGTCTGGTACGAGCTCTACGGGGTCAGCGCGCGCAGTCAACCGCAGACCTACGAGGAATTCCTCGCGTACTGGGACGACATGCTCAACCGGTTCATCCCGCACAAGACGGTCGTCTACGCGACGGGCTACATCCGGCAGGGGCTCCCCCGGCCGAAGAAGGTTCCGGCACCGGTGTGGAATGTCGTCTCCGCACCACTGAACGCCTTCCTGCGCACCGTCATCGTCGGCACCCTTCCGCAACAGATGCGTGACGTCTGCGGCCTCGAGTGGAACGACAAGCGCGAGCGCAACTTCCAACGCTTCGCGCGGATCATGCGGACCCTGAACCCGGTGTTCAACCGTCTGCCGCTGCGGTGGCTCTACGTGCCGTGGGCCTACCGCGCGTGGCAGGAGGTCGGCGTGGACCCGCGACCACTGCACAACACGCCGGCCGCCTGAAAGACACCGACGTCTCCTCGCCCGGGGACCACCACCAGTCGACCGGGCGCCGCTCCGGCGTTTGACTGGGCTCCCATTCCCGGTTGACTGGCCGCCATTCCCGTTGAGTGGGCGCCGTTTTCGGTCGACTGGGCACGAGAACCTGGTCTTGTGGGCCATCATCCCGCGCGGTAGCGACTGTCGTAGCGATACGAGTCCTCGTCGACGTATGTCTCCCGCGGGGGCCGGACGCGTGGCGAGGCGCCCAGATCCCCGTCGAGCGCTTTGCTGATGATGGGTCCGATCCTGGCGAAATCTGCAGCGGCCGTGGACATCGGATAGGCATCGGCGATCAACGCCATCCAGTGGTGGATCTGACGCAGGTCGTCGGCGGCCAGCGGACCGTTGACCCAGTTGTCGGACTGCCAGGTCTCCCGCTGCCAGGCCTGCCACGGGTAGTCGGCGTCAGCGGGTGGTGACACCGAGTAGAGCCCGCGGACGATCACGTCGTTGCGGTCGGCGCCACACTCGACTCGCCAGCGGGACACCAGTTCGGTGTAGGCGGCGTAGTCCTGCGCATTCCAATTGGTGGCCGAGAACCTTTTCCATCCGGCACGTCGGACGGTGCGCGCGATCTTTCCGTCGAGTACCTGACTGGGATGGCGGGGAGCGCCGGCGCCGGCAAAGTAGAGGAACCAGGTGAATCCGGTTGGGCCGAGGCGATCGATCTCCTGGCTTCCGCGATCCGGTTTGAGCAGATCAAAGGCCACCGCCGGGTCCTCCCGACCCGCCTGCGCGGCCTCCTGCAGGAGGCCGCCGATCCGCTGACGATCTGTCGCCACGGCGACCATGCGTCGTTTGTTCTCGTTCCATCGTCGACCATGGCAGAAGGCAATGGTGTTCCACAGCAGGTTGATGGCACCCTCGGGTGATGCCAACGCTGAGTCGGCGAGCCCGAACAGCTGTGTGCGCGAGATGGTGTCACCGATCAGCGCTCCGGGTAACCCATGCTCGGCAAGTTGATCCGACCACCAGGGGCGGTCAATCACGACGGAGTCGGCGAGGAGCTCCGCGCCGCGGTCGCCGGCGGCAAGCCATTCGGTGAGGACGGTTGGCGGGTGGACGGCTTTGGATGTCATGTTCATTGGACGCAGCCGAGGGCCGACCGGTTCCGTCGAATTGCCCCGATCAGTGTTGCCGTAGGAATCCCCCAGCAGCAGAAGCAAATTCGGCCGGTTTGTCGCGGTGTATGCTGTGGCCCGCATCGATCGCGACGAACCGCGCATCCGGCAGCGCCTCGCTGAGGGTGCGCAGATGACGTGACGGCAAGAAGCTCCGCGCGCCACCGGAGATGATCAGGGTGGAAGCGGCGACGACGTCCAACCGTGCCCACCACTGAGGGTCGGCGGTCTCGAACTGTGGCGCCACCTCCTCGCCCACCCGCCGATCGAACCGGATCAGTGGCCATGGGTTACGCACCGCGGCACCGATGCCACGTACCCGTTCACCGAGCGTCGCCGCGACGACAATGCCCTCGTCCACATGCGCCTGATCGCGCGGCATCGGCGGTATCTCCTCGAGGACGAGGCGGCGGACGCGTCCGGGTGCCTCCATCGCCAAGCGGAGCGCGGTGTGCGCGCCCAGCGAATGTGCGACGATGTCGGCCACCCCGATGTCGAGCCCGTCGAGCACAAAATGAAGGTCGTCGCGGAAGTCGTTGAGCAGATATGTCTGCGCGTGACCGCTGCGACCGTGTCCGCGCAGGTCGACCGAGATCACCCGCCGACCCTCGCGACGGAGCGCAGCCGCGAACCCACGCCACGTCGTGTGATCGCCGGCCATGCCATGCACCAGCAGCACTGGCGGGCGGCGCTCGTCGCCACCGGACACCCGAACCGCCAGGGCCAGGTCGCCGGTCGAGCTCGATCGATGCAGCACACGCACCCTTGTCTCCTACGCCAGTCGACGGACGGACCGCAAGTTCGGGTGTGCCTCTGTCAGCATCACGACGCGCAACAGAACACTGCGACGTCAGTCTTCGCCTCCCGGTCGCGCGACGTCGGCCTCCCACCTGCGCCGGCGTTCGTCCTCGGTCTGCTCCCACCACGGCGTACCACGCTCCCCCAACGCAACCTTCGCCGCCTGCACACCCCGCCGAGACTCGGGCGCGCCCCTCGTACGTCTCACCTCGCGACGCCATGCCATCAGGATCGACTGCAACTCAGACCGCCGCTCCTCGGGGATCAGCGGATCGGTCGCGCGCCACTTCCGACCGTCGACGATGACATGCCGGCCGTCTGGCGTTCGTTCTGGATCGGCCACGAGTTCCACTGTGCCACGGAGATGTTCGGCGGGCGTGACCTACCTCTCCCACACCGTCTGACCAGTGCTTTCTGGCACGCGATGGCTCACCTCTCAGGCTCTGCTTATGCCCATATGGGTAACCTCGCCGTGTCCTTGCCGATACCGAAACGTTATTCAAACCGATACTGACAACCGAGACGGACGACGCTGTGCCTCACCACCGCCTGAACCCCCACACCTCGACGCGGCCCACCACCCGCGCACTCCTCGACGCACCATCGCGAACCCGGCCACCCGGTCGGCATCGGGCCACCCCGCAGTCCCGCACCCGGACGACCCTCCGAACCGGCGCGCTCGCGGCATTCGTCGGTGCCGTCGGGCTGACGGCCGGCACCGCAGCACAGGCACATGCGCAGCCCGCTCCCCAGCCGCATATCCCGACGAAGATCGCGCTGCCCGACGACGTCAAGCTACCGGCCGGACTGGTACTGCCGCCTGAGATCGACGACCTCGCCCACGATGTCCTGCCCCCGTCGGTGTTCGCCCCCGGCACGCCAGGCATCAAGAGCGCAGTGAAGCCGGTCAGCGGCACCGTGACCTCCGGTTACGGCCCCCGATGGGGCACCCACCACAACGGAGTCGACATCGCCAACAAGGTCGGCACACCCATCTACGCCGTCACCGACGGCGTGGTCCTCGAGTCCGGCCCGGCCTCCGGGTTCGGGCAGTGGGTTCGCGTGAAGCAGGACGACGGCACCATCGGCGTCTTCGGTCACGTCGATCAGAGCTTCGTTCATCCCGGCCAGAAGGTACGCGCCGGTCAGAAGATCGCGACCGTCGGCAACAGCGGCCAATCCACCGGCCCCCACCTGCACTATGAGGTCTGGGATGCCAACGGCACCAAGATCAACCCGCAGGTCTGGCTCAACAAGCGCGGTGTCCATCCGTGACGGTCGACTGTCAACCTGATCAGTCGCGGAACCACCCACTGCGCTTGGCCGTGAACACCATGTCCTGCCAATAGCCCCACTGGTGGGTACCGACCGCCGGGAAGTCGGTGCTGATGCGGATGCCCTGGACAGCGGCCGCCACCTCGAACGTACGGGTCTGCGCAAGCGAGATGACCTCGAGCGGTGTGCCCTTGACCGACCCGATGACGTCGGTGTTGTACTTGCCCCATAGCCCCGATGCCGCGCCGACCCGTATGCGCATACCCCGCATACGTTGCAGTTGTGCCACGGAGTCATTGGCGATCCAGCGCGCATCCCAGGGCGGACCCCACATGGCGTCGGCGCTGAACGGCCCCACGCCGGCCGCCAATCCCGCATCGATCAGGGCCAACCGAACGGCTGTGCGCATGGTCGGCGCCGACGGGTTGAGGAACCCGGACATCGAGAAGACATGCGAGATCCGCTTGCGGTGGTAGGCGCCGAAGATCATGGCGGCGTTGCCGCCCATGGAGATTCCCATCATCGCGTACTTGGCGCGGGGACCCACGGCCAACCCGCGGGCATCGAGCTCGCGGATGATGGTGTTCAGCCGACACGTCCAGCGATAGCGGTATTTCACCTTGCTTCGCGGGCTCGCGGCGTTCCAGTCGGTGTAGAAGCTCGCGAGACCACCGACCGGCTCCACGACGTTGACGCCCGTGTTGGCTATTCGTTGGATGTTCGTCTCATGCCGCCAACCGCTGATGTCGCCGGTCGCGCGCAGCCCGTCGAGGGCGATGACGGTCTTGTAGTTACCCCACCGCGTCCACATGTCGACCGGGGTGGCCGGCATGCCGCACCCCGAGACATAGAACCGCCCGAAGGACGCCGCATTCGCGCTCCCGGCCTCCAAGGAGCCGAACCCGACGATGGTGGCCATGACGAGCGGACAGACGAGTGATCGACGCCTCTTCGCCAGACGGCGTGGGCGCATGGAGAGTACCGGCACCGCAGAACCGTAATCCGTTGCGCGACTGGGTCGCCACAGCTGTGACCAGAGCAGCGACAGACCGAAACCGGCCTGTTACCAAAGTGGCGCATGTTGCTGGAGTGACTGCAGGACGCGGGTTCTCTCGGATGCCGCAGGTCACCTCGGAGAACGCGGCTAGTCGACGACCCGCGTGACCCGAAGCGAACCGCGCGATCGAAGAGAACCCGCGCGAACCCGGCCGGCCCGCGCCGGCGGGCGGACATGCGAAAGGCGCCCGGCCACTTTCGTGACCGGGCGCCTTCTCGACTCAGTGAGTCAGATCGTCAGGAGGAGAACCTCACTTGTTGATCTTCGTGACTCGACCCGCACCGACGGTGCGGCCACCCTCGCGGATGGCGAAACGCAGGCCCTCGTCCATGGCGACCGGCTGGATGAGCTTGACGCTCATCTCGGTGTTGTCGCCCGGCATGACCATCTCGGTGCCCTCGGGGAGGGTCACGACGCCGGTCACGTCGGTGGTACGGAAGTAGAACTGCGGACGGTAGTTGTTGAAGAACGGGGTGTGGCGTCCACCCTCGTCCTTGCTCAGGATGTAGGCCTGGCCCTCGAACTCCGTGTGCGGAGTCGTGGTGCCCGGCTTCACGATGACCTGACCGCGCTCGACGTCCTCACGCTTGAGGCCGCGCAACAGCAGACCGGCGTTGTCGCCCGCCTGTGCCGAGTCGAGCAGCTTGTGGAACATCTCGATACCGGTGACGGTGGTCTTGGTGGACTTGTCACGGATGCCGACGATCTCGACTTCCTCGTTCACGTTGACCTCGCCGCGCTCCACACGACCGGTGACCACGGTGCCGCGGCCGGTGATGGTGAAGACGTCCTCGACGGGCATCAGGAACGGCTTGTCGGTCTCGCGGACCGGGTCCGGGATGGACTCGTCGACGGCCGACATGAGCTCCTCGACCGACTTGACCCACTCGGCGTCGCCCTCGAGCGCCTTGAGCGCCGAGACCTTCACGACCGGTGCTTCCTCGTCGAACTCCTGGGCGGCCAGCAGTTCGCGGACCTCCATCTCGACGAGTTCGATGATCTCGTCGTCGTCGACCATGTCGGCCTTGTTCAGGGCGACCAGGATGTAGGGCACACCGACCTGGCGGGCCAGCAGCACGTGCTCACGGGTCTGCGGCATCGGGCCGTCAGTGGCGGCGACCACGAGGATCGCGCCGTCCATCTGAGCGGCACCGGTGATCATGTTCTTGATGTAGTCAGCGTGACCGGGGGCGTCAACGTGTGCGTAGTGACGCTTGTCGGTCTCGTACTCCACGTGCGAGATGTTGATCGTGATACCACGAGCCTTCTCTTCCGGAGCCTTGTCGATCTGATCGAACGCAAAGCTCTGGTTGAGCTCCGGGAACTTGTCGTGCAGCACCTTGGTGATGGCCGCGGTCAGCGTGGTCTTGCCGTGGTCGACGTGACCGATGGTGCCGATGTTCACGTGCGGCTTGGTCCGCTCGAACTTCGCCTTCGCCACTTTGTTTGTCCTCCTGGACTGTTGTTGTCCTGCTGGGCGGATCCCAGCAGGAGTTCTTCACTTACGTTGTGCGCCCGCTTGTGGGCCAGCGCGTTTCGCGATGGGTCGCGACGAATTACTCGCCGGTCGCCTTCGCGATGATTTCCTTCGACACGTTCGACGGAACCTCCGCGTACGAGTCGAACACCATGGAGTAGTTTGCCCGGCCCTGGGTCTTCGACCGAAGGTCTCCGATGTAGCCGAACATCTCCGACAGCGGCACCTGTGCCTTTACGACACGCGCACCGCTGCGCTCCTCCATGGCCTGGATCTGGCCACGGCGGGAGTTCAAATCGCCGATCACGTCACCCATGTAGTCCTCGGGCGTGGTGACCTCGACAGCCATGATCGGCTCGAGGATCACCGGACCGGCCAGCTTGGCAGCTTCCTTCAGAACCTGCTGACCAGCGATCTTGAAGGCCATTTCCGACGAGTCGACGTCGTGATACTGGCCGTCGAGCAGGGTGGCCTTGATGTTGACCAGCGGGTATCCCGCCAGCACGCCGTACTGCATGGCGTCCTGGATGCCGGCGTCCACCGACGGGATGTACTCGCGGGGCACGCGGCCACCGGTGACGGCGTTGTCGAACTCGTAGGTCGCGCCGTCCTCGGCGTCGACCAGCGGCTCGAGCTTGACGATCACCTTCGCGAACTGGCCGGAACCACCGGTCTGCTTCTTGTGGGTGTACTCGTGCTTGTCGACCGCCTTGCGAATGGTCTCGCGGTAGGCGACCTGCGGCTTGCCGACGTTGGCCTCGACCTTGAACTCACGCCGCATACGGTCGACCAGGATGTCGAGGTGGAGTTCGCCCATACCGCCGATGACGGTCTGGCCGGTCTCGTCGTCGAGCTGGACGGTGAACGTCGGGTCCTCTTCGGCGAGCTTCTGGATCGCGGTACCGAGCTTCTCCTGGTCGGACTTGGTCTTCGGCTCGATGGAGACGTTGATGACCGGGTCCGGGAAGCTCATCGACTCAAGCACGATCGGAGCGTTCGGATCGCACAGGGTGTCACCGGTGGTGGTGTCCTTGAGACCGATCATCGCGTAGATGTGGCCCGCGGTGGCATCCTCGACCGGGTTCTCCTTGTTGGCATGCATCTGGAAGAGCTTGCCGATGCGTTCCTTCTTGCCCTTGGTCGCGTTGAGGACCTGGGTGCCCGCGTTGATGCGGCCCGAGTAGACACGCACGAAGGTCAGCTTGCCGAAGAACGGGTGCGCCGCGATCTTGAACGCCAGGGCCGAGAACGGCTCGTCCGACGACGGCTTACGCGACATCTCCTCTTCCTCGTTGCCGACGGCGTGACCCTCGACCGAGGGGACGTCGAGCGGCGACGGGAGGTAGTCGATGACCGCGTCCAGCATCGGCTGGACACCCTTGTTCTTGAACGCGGAGCCGCAGATCACCGGGTAGTACTCACGCGCGATGGTGAGCTTACGGATGGCGCCCTTGATCTCCTCGACGGAGAGCTCTTCGCCACCGAAGTACTTCTCCAGCAACGCTTCGTCGGACTCGGCGACGGTCTCGAGCAGCTTCTCGCGGTACTCGGCGGCCTGGTCGGCCAGATCCGCGGGGATCTCCTCGATGGTCGGCTCGGCGCCGATCTCGACGGTGCCGCGCCAGGTGATCGCCTTCTGCTCGATCAGGTCGACGACGCCGTCGAAGGAGTCCTCGGCACCGATCGGCAGCTGCAGCACGAGCGGCTTGGCACCGAGGCGCTCCTCGATCGTGCGCACGGTGAAGAAGAAGTCCGCACCGAGCTTGTCCATCTTGTTGACGAAGCAGATGCGCGGGACCTCGTACTTCTCCGCCTGCCGCCAGACCTGCTCGGACTGCGGCTCGACGCCCTCTTTGCCGTCGAACACGGCTACGGCGCCATCGAGCACACGCAGGCTGCGCTCCACCTCGACGGTGAAGTCGACGTGCCCGGGGGTGTCGATGATGTTGATCTGGTTCTTGTTCCAGAAACAGGTGACGGCCGCGGAGGTGATGGTGATACCCCGCTCCTTCTCCTGCTCCATCCAGTCGGTGGTCGAGGCACCGTCGTGGGTCTCACCGATCTTGTAGTTCACACCGGTGTAGAAGAGGATTCGCTCGGTTGCGGTGGTCTTGCCGGCATCGATGTGGGCCATGATGCCGATGTTGCGAACCTTTTTGAGGTCGCTGAGCACTTCCTGTGCCACGTGGTTTCCCTTCGGGAATTGTGGTTGATCTTCAGGGTTGTCGCTCCGCCCGACGCGATCATGATCGCGGCCGGGCGGAGCAGGTTGTCACCAGCGGTAGTGCGCGAACGCCCGGTTGGCCTCGGCCATCTTGTGGGTGTCCTCACGACGCTTGACCGAAGCGCCGAGACCGTTGGAGGCGTCGAGCAGCTCGTTGGCCAGACGCTCGACCATCGTCTTCTCACGACGCTGACGGCTGAAGGTCACCAACCAGCGCAAGGCGAGGGTGTTGGCGCGGTTCGGCTTCACCTCGACCGGCACCTGGTAGGTGGCACCACCGACGCGGCGGCTCTTCACCTCGAGGGTCGGCTTGACGTTGTCGAGGGCACGCTTGAGCGTGATGACCGGATCGGTGCCGGTCTTCTCGCGGGCCTGCTCGAGAGCCTGGTAGACGATGCGCTCGGCGGTCGACTTCTTGCCGTCGAGCAGGATCTTGTTGACGAGCTGGGTGACCAACGGCGAGCCATAGACGGGGTCGCTGATCAGCGGGCGCTTGGGTGCGGGTCCTTTACGTGGCATGACTTATCAGTTCCCCTTCTTCGCGCCGTAGCGGCTGCGGGCCTGCTTGCGGTCCTTGACACCCTGGGTGTCGAGCGAGCCGCGGATGACCTTGTAGCGCACACCGGGCAGGTCCTTCACACGACCGCCGCGGACGAGCACCATCGAGTGCTCCTGCAGGTTGTGGCCCTCACCCGGGATGTAAGCGGTGACCTCGACGGAGCTGGTCAGGCGCACACGGGCGACCTTGCGCAGCGCGGAGTTCGGCTTCTTCGGGGTGGTGGTGTAGACGCGGGTGCACACGCCACGACGCTGCGGGCTCCCCTTGAGGGCCGCGGTCTTGGTCTTGGCAGCCTTGTCGTGACGGCCCTTGCGGACCAGCTGATTGATGGTTGGCACTAGGTGTTCTTTCCTTTGTCGGCAGTGATCGCCGGTCACCGGGTTCGATGTCCGACATCCTGTGTAGTTGTCTCGCTGCGGTTGGTGCTCCGGGCAAGCATCGACAACCGTTTCCGATTACGTTGCTTCCACAACTCGCCCCACCAGCACGTACGCGCTGGTCAGTACAATTTTGCTACCCCGGGGTCGGGCGTGTCATACGCTCGACGACGGTTTCGCCTGTCAGTCCACCTGCCCCGGGTGTCCCCGGGCATGCGGACTGGCCCAGCATGAGCCGGGCACCGGCGATCCACTCTACCGATGCAGTTTGCACAGGTCAAAAAACTGTGCAAGCCGTCGAACAGATCATCGCCGGGAAGTGAACGGGCGGTGATCGGCCCGTGCTCGGTTCCTGCCCCGGGTATCGCCATCTCCCCCGAAAACGGGCGGAGAATCTACGACTTCCAGAAGGAAGAACTCGCAGTTCATAGGGCTATTCGCCCGGCTCGACGGACTGCGGGAGCCGCACCGCCCCACCGCCGCGCTTCGCCGGATTCGACGGTGGCGGCACCACCGGCCCGATGTCACCGTCCGGGGCGGTGTCGAGATCAACCATCACCGGCGCGTGATCGCTCGGTTTGGAGCCCTTCCGGGCCTGTCGGTCGATCCAGGCCGCCGCCACCCGCCGCGCGATCGGCGCACCCGCCAGGATGAGGTCGATGCGCATACCGAGGTCCTTGTGGAACATCCCGGCCCGGTAGTCCCAGTAGCTGAAGACGCGGTCGTCGGGCCAGCGGTCACGAACCACGTCGTGCAGCCCCAACGCGGTCAACGCCGACAGGGCGCCCCGTTCGGGGTCGGTGACGTGGGTGTGCCCGACGTAGGCGGCCGGGTCGAAGAGGTCGGCGTCGGCGGGCGCGATGTTCATGTCGCCGCACAACATCGTGTTCGCCGCGGCGTCGTCGCCGTCACCGGCCGCCACCGCATCACGCAACCGCGCCAGCCAGTCCAGTTTGTAGTGGTAGTGGTCGGAATCCGGGGTACGCCCGTTGGGCACGTACAACGAGTAGATGCGCACTCCCCCGCACACCGCCGACACCGCGCGGGCCTCGGTGGGTGAATCCGGCTCGGGATAGCCGGGCACGTTCTCGAATCCGCCGCGGACGTCCTCGAGACCGACCTTCGACAGCAGCGCCACCCCGTTCCATTGTCCTTGTCCCACATGGGCGATCTCGTAGCCGCGCTCGGCCAGGTCCGCGCCGAGAGTCTCGTGGAAGGCGTCGTCGGAGAGCTTGGTCTCCTGCAGGCAGACGACATCGGGTGCGCGCTGATCGAGCCACGGCAACAACCGCGGAATCCGCTGCTTGACCGAGTTCACATTCCAGGTCGCGACACGCATGGGCTCCACGGTAGCGGGGCCGGTTTCACCACCTCACGTGCCGACGTCGACGCGTCCGCCACGCGGTGTGTGGAAGTCGTAGGCCGATTCGGCATGCTGTGCGTCGTCGATGCCGTCGAGTTCATGTTGCGGGTCCGCGCGCAGGCCGAGCGTGTACTTCAGTGCCAGCCCGATCACCGCGGTCACTGCCAACGCATACGCCAACACCACCACGACGGCGACGGCCTGACGCCAGAGCTGATCGAGGCCGCCACCGTAGAGCAGACCGTCGACGCCGGCCGGTGTCGACGAACTGGCGACCAGCCCCACCATCAGCATCCCGACCACGCCGCTGACGAAGTGCACACCGACCACGTCGAGCGAGTCGTCGTAGCCCCAGCGGAATTTCAGCTCGATCGCGTAGGAGGCGACCGCCCCGGCCACCGCGCCCACCGCGAGCGCACCGATCGGGGTGACCGACGAACACGACGGCGTGATGGCCACCAGTCCGGCGACGACGCCGGAGGCGGCGCCGAACGACGTGGGCCGACCGTGGCGGACCCGTTCGACGATCAGCCACGCCACCATCGACGTCGCGCCGGCACCGAGGGTGTTGGCGGTGATCATCGCGGCCGAACCGTTGGCCGCCAGCGTCGATCCCGCGTTGAAGCCAAACCACCCGAACCAGAGCAGTCCGGCGCCGAGCATGACGAACGGCAGATTGTGCGGGCGCATCGGATCCCGTGGCCAGCCCGCACGCCGCCCCAGCAGCAGTGCGATCACCAGCGCCGATGCGCCCGAGTTGATCTCGACGACGGTTCCGCCGGCGAAGTCGATCGCATGCAGATGGGTGGCGATCCAGCCGCCGCGCTCGGCGGTCAGGCCCGGGGCGCTGAACACCCAGTGCGCAACCGGGACATAGACGAGCAGGCACCACAATCCGGCGAAGATCAGCCAGGACGTGAACTTCATCCGATCGGCGACCGCGCCGGCGACGAGCGCGACGGTGACCATCGCGAAGCCCGCCTGGAAGGCCACGAACAGTACGGCCGGGATAGTCCCCACCAGCGGCATACCAGCGCTGTCGGCGCCACCGGAACCGAAATGGCCGAAGAGGTCTCGTAGGCCGGCGAAGGTGATCGGGTTGCCGATCACGCCACCGTGGTCCGGCCCGAAGGCCATCGAGTAGCCCACCGCCACCCACACGATCCACACGATGGGCACCGCCGAGAAGCACATCATCATCATGTTGAGCACGCTCTTGGAACGCACCATGCCGCCGTAGAACAGACCGAGGGCCGGAGTCATCAACAAAACGAGCGCAAAGGCCGCCAACAGCCAGGCGGTGTCGGCCGCGTCGGGCATGCCGGTGGCGGGGAACGTGTTCACGGCGAACACCATACGGTTCGGGATGCGGGTCCTGACCAGCACGTTCGCGCTGTGCCCGATTCGTCCGATCACCACGCCTCGGGGTCAACCGAGGACCGGCCGACAACGGCGGCGGCTTTCCTCCGCGCGCCATCTGTGCCATTTTGTGACTATCGACACACTGCAGAAGCGCCCCGACGGAACCCCGGTACGAGCTGTCATCGACCACTCGTGGCGGCGCTCCGCGTTGTCGGGTGTGCGCCCTGACGACCCGACGCCAACCGTGCTGGTGGACACCGCGAGCGCCGATCCGCTGCTGGACGCGGCACGGCCGGTCCTCGACGACGCGGCCGCGCGTCTGGCCGACACCAACATGTCGCTGCTGTTGGTCGATCACGAGTGCCGCATGGTCTCGCGAGTCGCGTTCGGCAGTGCCATCGAACGCACGCTCGACGACCTCGGCGCCGCACCCGGGATGCCGTTCGGGGAGGAGATCGTCGGCACCACCGCGCTGGGCACTCCCGCCGAGATCCGCGGTGGGATCGCGGTCAACAGCAGTGAGCACTATCTCGAACGGTTCAAGTCGATCAGTTGCTTCGGTCAGCCGATCGTCCATCCGGCCACCCGACGACTGGCCGGCATCATCTGCATGTCGGAGACGGCCGAGCACATCAACCCTCTGGCCGTGCCTTTCATCAACGGCATCGTCGCCGACATCGCCGACCGCCTGCTGGACCGTTCGCGCGCCCACCAGCGTCGGGTTCTCGATGCGTTCCAGCGCGCCGCGCCCCGACGCGACATCGCGGTCGCCGCGATCGGCGACGACCTGCAACTGACCAACGCGCCGGCCGCCGAGCTGCTCTCACCCGCCGACATCGGGGCCCTGCGGGTACTCGCCACCGAGCCGACGCTGCGCGCGATGGTGGTGCCGCTGACGCTGGTGTCCGGCGCCGAGGTCGAGGTCGGAGTGGAACCGGTCGCCGGGGTCGGCGGCGCGGCATTGTTCCGGTTCCGCCCGGCCGCGCACACCTCGCCGAGACCCGCTGCGGCGACCCGCACCGCACCGGCGGCCGCGACCACCATCGCGGTCACCGGTGAGCCCGGCACCGGCCGCACCACCGAGGCGCGCGCGCTCGCCGCCGACCACGGGTCCGGACCGACCCTGACGGTCGACGTCGCCGAGGATCTGATCTGCGGCCGCGACCCCGACATCGTCGATTCGATCGCGCGGGCCCGATCCGGACGGGTACCGCTCATCGTCGACGGCGTGGACCTGCTCGACGATCGTTCGATCACGCTGCTCACCAAGGCGGCGGCGTCGTGGTCGGGGTGCCCGCTCATCGTGGTGAGCGCCCCGCGCGAGCACGTCACCGCCGGCGTGGCCGCATTGATCGGCAGATGCGGGCGCCGCGTCGATCTGTCTCCGCTCCGGCAGCGCAGTTCTGATCTGGCCGCCACCGCCAGCGCGGTCCTGCAGCGCCTGGCCCCGGGGATGCGACTGTCCGGCAACGCAACCGACGCCCTGCTGTGTCAGGACTGGCCCGGCAACATTGCCGAGTTGGATGCGGTGCTGCGTCAGGCCGCGCAGTCGTGTGCGGCCCGGGCGGCGCGCATCGTCGAGCCCGCCGACCTCCCGCCCACCTACCGCACCACCAGTCGGGCCGCGCATCTGTCCGGGCGCGAGCAGGCCGAGCGGGTCGCGATCGTCGACGCGCTCGACCACGCCGGCGGCAACAAGGTGCATGCCGCACGCGAACTCGGGATCAGCCGCACCACGTTGTACGCCCGGATGCGTGCGCTCGGGATCTGAGTCACCCGGAAATTCTCTGGCCGTGCGGCCGCCGGGACCGGATTAGGCGCGGTGTTCAACGTACTGTTCAGTTTCTGGACAGCGCACTCCCGGCCGATGGTGGCAGAAATGAAGCAGGTCACAACTATGACCCAGATCACTTGAGATCTAGCCACCTGACCAGGAGGTTTTCATGACCGCCGTCGCCACCGACCTGCACGCGCGGGTCCGCGACTTCATCACCACCGACCGTCCGATGTTGATCGGCGGTGAGTGGGTGTCGGCCGCTTCGGGCCGCACCTTCGAGACGATCGACCCGGCCACCGCACGCCCGATCACCTCGGTCGCCCACGGCGAGGCCGTCGACATCGACCGCGCGGTGCGGGCCGCGCGACAGGCCTTCGACGACGGCCCGTGGTCGCGGATGAAGCCCAACGAGCGCGAGCGGCTGCTGTGGCGGGTAGGCGACCTGCTGACCGAGCGCGCCGCCGAGTTCGGACAACTCGAGGCACTCGACAACGGCAAGGCCGCCACCATCGCGACCGCGGTGGACATGAACTGGTCGGCCGACATCTTCCGGTACAACGCCGGATTGGCCACCAAGATCACCGGCTCCACCGTCGACGTCTCGATGCCGTTCGTGCCCGGCGGCGAGTTCCACGCCTACACCCTGCGCGAGCCGGTCGGCGTGTGCGGGCTCATCGTGCCGTGGAACTTCCCGCTGCTGATGGCCGCGTTCAAGCTCGCCCCCGCCCTCGCCGCGGGCAACACGGTGATCCTCAAGCCGGCTGAACAGACTCCGCTGACGGCATTGCTGCTCGGCGAGATCTTCCAGGAAGCCGGGTTCCCGCCCGGTGTGGTCAACATCGTCACCGGCTTCGGTGATGCCGGTGCGGCCCTGGCCGCCCACGACGACGTCGACAAGATCGCGTTCACCGGTTCCACCGAGGTCGGCAAGAAGATCGTCGAGGCGGCCAAGGGCAATCTGAAGAAGGTGTCGCTGGAGCTCGGCGGCAAGAGCCCGAACATCGTGTTCGCCGACGCCGATTTCGACAAGGCGGTCGCCGGATCGGTGGCGGCATGGATGTTCAACCACGGCCAGTGCTGTGTGGCCGGCACCCGGCTGTTCGTCGAACGCCCCATCTTCGACGACTTCACCGCCGCGGTCGCCGAAGCGGCGTCGCAGGCAAAGATCGGACCGGGCCTGGATCCCGCCACCGAACTCGGCCCGTTGGTCAGCCAGGAACAGTTCGACCGGGTCTCGGGCTATCTGTCCGCCGGCCTCGCCGACGGCGCGCGCGCATTGACCGGTGGAAAGCGTTGGGGCGATGAGGGATTCTTCATCGAACCGACCGTATTCGTCGACGTCGAGCCGCACTTCTCGATCGTGTCCGAGGAGATCTTCGGCCCGGTCGTGGCGGCTTTGCCCTTCGACGCCGACACCGGTGTGGCCGCGGCCGCCAACGACTCGATCTACGGTCTGGCCGCCGGTATCTGGACCACAGATCTGTCCAAGGCACACAAGACCGCACGCGCGATCAAGGCCGGTTCGGTGTGGGTCAACCAATACAACGGATTCGACACCGCAATGCCGTTCGGGGGCTACAAACAAAGTGGGTGGGGTCGCGAACTCGGTTCGTCCGCGATCGACCTCTACACGCAGACCAAAGCGGTCAACGTCGCACTCTGATCACCTTCCCTCACCCTTTCGCAAAGGAGCGAACGATCATGAAAACCAAAGCCGCCATCCTCACCGGCGTCGGAAAGCCCTTCGAGCTCACCGAACTCACCCTCGATCCGCCCCGCGACGGCGAGGTGCTGATCAAGTACACCGCCGCCGGCCTGTGCCATTCCGATCTGCACCTGACCGACGGCGACCTGCCGCCGCGCTTCCCCATCGTCGGCGGCCACGAGGGTGCCGGGATCATCGAGGAGATCGGTCCCGGCGTCACCAAGGTCAAACCGGGCGACCACGTGGTGTGCAGCTTCATCCCGAACTGCGGCACCTGCCGATACTGTTCCACCGGTCGACAGTCGTTGTGTGACATGGGGGCCACGATCCTCGAGGGCTCGATGCCCGACGGGTCGTTCCGCTTCCATGACGGTGACACCGACTTCGGTGCGATGTGCATGTTGGGCACCTTCTCCGAGCGGGCCACCATCAGCCAGCACTCGGTGGTCAAGGTCGACGACTGGCTGCCGCTGGACAAGGCAGTGCTGGTGGGTTGCGGTGTGCCGACCGGCTGGGGCTCGGCCGTCTACACCGGCAATGTCCGCGCCGGCGACATCGTGGTGATCTACGGCATCGGCGGTATCGGCATCAACTCGGTGCAGGGCGCTGTGCACGCCGGGGCGAAGGCGGTGATCGTGGTCGACCCGATCGCCTTCAAACGCGACACGGCGATCAAGTTCGGCGCCACCCACGCGTTCGCCAGTGCCGCCGAGGCGCAGGAGACCATCACCGAGATCAGCTGGGGTCAGGGCGCCGACTGCGCCATCGTCACCGTCGGCACCGTCGACGAAGACGTGGTGTCGGCGGCCATCGGCGCCGTCGGCAAGGGTGGTTCGGTGATCCTCACCGGCTTGTCGAGCCCGGAGAAGTTCACCGTGCACTGGCCGGGCATCGACCTGACGCTGAACGAGAAGTCCATCAAGGGCAGTCTGTTCGGGTCGGCCAACCCGCAGTACGACATCGTCCGATTGCTGCGGCTCTACGACGCCGGCCAACTCAAGCTCGACGAACTGGTCACCACCACCTACAGCCTGGACCAGGTGAACGAGGGCTACCAGGATCTGCGTGACGGCAAGAACATTCGCGGTGTGATCATCCACGACAACTGACAGCCGCTCCGACCCCGGCCCGGACGCGATGACCCGTGCGCGTCCGGGCCGGACCATGTCCGGCCCCCGCAACCCAGTCGATCAACCGATGTGACGTTCCCCGGCCCGATAGGCGGCCATCAGATCGTCGCGCGCCCGCGCCACCCGCGACCGGATCGTGCCCACCGGGCAACTGCAGATGGTGGCCGCGTCGGCGTAGGGAATCCCCAGGATCTGGGTGAGCACGAACGCTTCCCGACGAGGCTTGTCGAGCGACTCGACGAGCATCTCCAGTTCCACGTGATCGTCGTGGCGCGTACTGCGCGCCACGACGGCGATGTTCTCCGGCGACGTGAGATCGAGCACCGGACGCGAAGCCGCCCGACGGAAGTGGTCGGCGACGGTGCGCCGCGCGATGGCCAACAGCCAGGTCCGTCCGGACGCCCCGGCACGGAACGACGGCATCGACCGAATTGCCCGCAGATAGGTGTCCTGGGTGAGGTCGTCGGCCATCCGGCGATCCGCCAGATACCCCACGAAGCGCCATACGTCGTCGCGCGTAGCCTGGACGAAGGCCTCCAGTGCGTGTCGGTCTCCGCGAGCAGCGCCCATGGCGAGCCGAGTCACCTCGTCGTCGTCGGGCCTCGTGATCACTCGGCAACCGTATCCGACGCCTGGGATCGGATTGTCGGTGCCGGGAACTTCTCGGCCCGGCACAACGACTACTCACTTGGAGGGATCTGCCGGCAGCACACGTCGGCATGCGTGAACGTTGGGAGGCAGGGTGACACAGGTCGCGCCGGTGAACAGCACGGCAGGATCCGACTCGGCAGGCGTGGTGCGGCGAGTCGAGCTGGAGGTGTCCGGCATGACCTGCGGCGCCTGCGCCGCACGCGTCGAACGCAAGCTCAACAAGGTCGACGGAGTACACGCGTCGGTGAATTACGCCACGCGTGTCGCGACCGTCGATGCCCCGCAAGCGCTCGATGACGCCGACCTGTGCGCGGTGGTCGACAAGGCCGGCTACTCCGCTGAACGCCGTTCGTCCGGCCCGGCCGACCCCGACGATGATCCTGATCTGCGCACCGCCGATTCGCTGTTCCGGCGGATGGTCATCGCCCTGGTGCTATTCGTCCCACTGGCCGACCTGTCGATCATGTTCGCGACGGTCCCCGCTACCCGGATCAGTGGATGGCAGTGGATTCTGATGGCATTGGCCGCTCCGGTGGTCACCTACTGCGCGTGGCCGTTCTACCGGGTTGCCGCACGGAATCTCCGGGTCGGCGCGCTGTCGATGGAGACGCTGATCAGTATCGGGATCATCGCGGCCACCGGGTGGTCGCTGATCTCGATGTTCGGCGAGGACGCCGAGGCCGCCGACGTCGGTGTGTGGGAGGCCATCATCGGCAGCGACTCCATCTATCTGGAGGTGGCCGCTGGTGTCACCGTGTTCGTGCTGGCCGGCCGCTACTTCGAGGCGAGAGCACGGTCCCGGGCCGGCGGCGCGTTGCGCGCATTGGCCGCGCTCGGCGCGAAGGACGTCGCGGTGGTGCTCCCCGACGGTGGGGAGATGCGTATCCCGGTCGGCGAGCTCAAAGAAGGCCAGCGGTTCGTGGTGCGTCCGGGCGAGACGATCGCCGCCGACGGTCTGGTGACCTCGGGGTCGTCGGCGATCGACATGAGCGCGATGACCGGCGAGTCTCGACCCGTCGACGTCGACGAGGGCGATGCCGTGACCAGCGGTACGACCGCACTCAACGGCAGGCTGGTCATCGAAGCGGCCCGCGTCGGCGACGACACCGCCTTCGCCGCGATGCTGCGTCTGGTGGAACAGGCGCAGAGCGCCAAGGCCGATATCCAGCGCCTCGCCGACCGCATCGCCGGTGTCTTCGTGCCGATCGTCATCGTGATCGCTGCGGCGACAGTGGCGGGCTGGCTCATCGCCGACGGCGACATAGACCACGCGGTGGGGGCCGGGCTTGCGGTGCTGGTGATCGCCTGCCCATGCGCGCTCGGCCTCGCCACACCGACGGCGTTAATGGTTGCCTCCGGGCGCGGCGCGCAGCTGGGCATCTTTCTGAAGGGCCACCAGGCCCTGGACGCCTCCCGTGAGGTGGACACGGTGGTGTTCGACAAAACCGGAACGCTCACCAATGGTGCGCTCGACATCGTCTCGGTGTCGGTGGCCGACGGCCACGCCCGCGACGGCGTGCTGCGCGCGGCCGCGACTCTCGAGGCGGCATCCGAGCACGCGGTGGCCAAGGCGATCGCCGCGGCGGCCGACGTCGACCCGGATGGCGTCGACGCGTTCGTCGCCGAACCCGGAAAGGGTGTGCGCGGCGTCGTCGAGGGACGCCGGGTCCAGGTGGGCTCGCCACGCTGGGTCGCCAAAGGGGCCGCTGTGCCGGCCGACCTGGCGCGCGACCGGCGCACCGCCGAGGCGGCCGGCCAGACCGTCGTATACGTGTCGATCGACGACGAGGTGTGCGGCGCAATCGCCGTCGCCGACACCGTGAAGTCGAGTGCAGCCGAGACGGTCACCGAGTTGCGGCGGCTCGGGATGCGCACGCTGTTGGTGACCGGCGACAACGCTGCGGCCGCGAAGAAGGTCGCCGAGGAAGTGGGCATCGACGAGGTGGTGGCCGAGGTGCTGCCCGACGAGAAGGTGGCCCGCATCGAGCGCTTGCGCGAGGAGGGCCGGGTGGTCGCGATGGTCGGCGACGGCATCAACGACGCCCCCGCTTTGGTGACCGCAGACCTCGGGCTGGCCATCGGCCGCGGCACCGACGTCGCGATCGCAGCAGCCGACATCATCCTGGTAAGGCACGATCTGCGTAGCGTGGTCGAGGCCCTCGGTCTGGCACGCGCGACCCGTCAGACCATCCGCACCAACATGATCTGGGCGTTCGGCTACAACGTCGCGGCCATCCCGATCGCGGCGGCCGGTCTGCTCAATCCGCTTATCGCGGGCGCGGCGATGGCGTTCTCCTCGTTCTTCGTGGTGTCCAACAGCCTGCGTCTGCGACGCTTCGCCGCAGGCCGCGAGTGGGCCGGCAACGACGCCGAACGCGCCGAGAAGGTGTCGGCGTGAGGGCCGCGATCCGGGGCAGGGCCCTGCTGTTGGCGGGCGTGGGCGCGGTCGCTGTATTCGGTGTGGCCGGGTGCGCCGAGGATGAGGTCAGCGCCCCGGATCGGGCCACCGAGTCCCTGATCGACAACCCGATCGACCCGTTGTCACTCGACACCGTGCTCGATGGTGTCGATGCGCAGGACCTGCCCGTGACCGCACGCCACGACGTCACCGACGAAGTGTGTCCGACGGCCGGCTGCGCATCGGCTATGGCCGCCGACGAATTGACCGTGCTCCACTTCCCCACCACTGGGCGCGCCGAGATCTACTTGGGCAAGCATCCGGATTCGTTCCAGGTGCTCGACATCGTCGTCACCTTCCCCGATTCCATCTCACCGCAGCAGCGCGAGGAGTACAGCCAAGCAGTGAAGGTGGCAGTGCGCTGAAGCGGTCGGTTCAGCGGTCTCGAGAGAGCTCCGAGAGCATTCGGTTGTAGGCGGTGAGTTCGTCGTCGTCGTAGGTGTCGGCGTGACGATCCCGGCGTTTGGCGAGCCGCCGGTCCTGGGTGGCCCACTGATGAACCAGGGCGATCACCACCAGCAACGCCGGCACCTCGCTGGCACCCCAGGCGATGGCGCCGCCCACGAACTGATCGCGGTACAGATCGTCGAGCCAGGGCAGGCCCAGGTACGTGTAGAACGTACCGCCGATCAGGGAGTCCATCGTCATCGTCGCGATGCCGAAGAACGCGTGGAACGGCATGACCGCGAACAGCAACCCGAGCCGACCCAGGAACGGCAGGCGTTTGGGGCCCGGGTCGATTCCGATGATGATCCAGTAGAACAGATAGCCGGTGATGAGGAAGTGCACACTCATCAGGTCGTGACCCCAGTGGTAGCGGGCCAGGGTGTCGAACAGGGACGTGAAATACACCCCGTACAACGAGATCACGAAGATGAGCAGCGCGACGATGGGGTTGGTCAGGATCCGCGTGAACCGCGAGTGCACCAACCACACGATCCATTCCCGCGGCCCGGGCAGGCCGCCACGCGCCGTCGGCAGCGCGCGCAGCGCGAGTGTCACGGGGGCGCCGAGTACCAGAAGTACCGGGATGAACATGTTGAGCGCCATGTGTTCGGCCATGTGCACACTGAACATCGCCATGCCGTAGGTACGTACCCCCGACGAGGTGACGACCAGCAGAGACAGGCAGCCCAGCACCCACGACAGCGTCCGCGTCCATCCCCACTCGATGCCGCGTCGACGCAGCCGCTGCACGCCGATCACGTACAGGACGGCCAGCACGATGGCGCCCACCCCGAGGAACAGGTCGGGACGCCACAGGAACGCCAACCGGGCCGCCGATGGACCGTCCGGGAGTTCATACCCGAGGAACACGTCCCACGCGGTGAACTCGTGCTCGAGCAATGCAGGCGCGGTTCGGGTGGCCATCCCGGCCAATGCGGCCTGCAGCGCGGTCGCGGCCACCACACCCGCCCCGAACAGCATCACGGTCCTCGGCGCAATCACCGAACTCCGGCGCAGCAGGGTCAATATCCGGACGTCGACCACAGAGCCCACCAGTGCCGCGAGAGCGGCGATAAGCGCCCAGCGGCCGTAGGCCGATGTGGCCAACTGCCCTATCGGGACCAGAAAACCGATCAGGATCAGGCCGTAGACGATCGTCACCGCGTCGAGGATGACCAGGGTCCAGGCGAGTCGTCGTCCGGTCTGCATCCGGTCTTGCTCGGGGGTGTCACGTCCGATCGTCGTCGCTGCGGCCACCCGTAGTCCGGTGATGACCGCTACCGCGGCCGCGAAAACGATCATCGCCGTCGTCGTGTAGTCGTGATTCGGGCCCTGCCCGGCGTTGCCGGCCACCGGGAGGGCGACCGCAGCGATCAGGGCGGGAATCACGAGCAATGCGTGAGCGGTCCAGGACAGGGTGATACGCACCACGATCGCGATCACCAGCGCGCAGCAGGCGCTGACGATCCACGCCACCGCCTGCTCGGAGGCCTCGACGATCTGCATGATCGCCGACGTGCTGAGCAGGGCGCTCGTCGACACTCCGGAGCGATCGGCCGCCGTGATGACGATCATCACGATCGCGCCGGCCAACCAGCCGAGCGCGGTCCGCTGCACGATGCGGTGGGCACGGAACGTCTCGATACCGATCATCCGGTGCGAATCGGGCCGCGCACAGATCGTGATGTAGACCAGTGACCCGATCGCGATGGCGGAGAGCATCGTGACCACGAAGTGCCCGGTCGGGAAGGCGACCGCGGTAAACCATCCGGGGAAGCTGTCCCCCGTCTCGCGGAAGCGGGTCGTCCCGGACACGATCGCCCCGGCTGCGACGGCCAGAGCACCGAGCACGACGCTCCCCCAGACCAACGCGCCCGGGTCGACGTGCCGACTTCGGCTGGCGGTGTTGCTCATACGGTCCTGAATGGTGTCGGCAGGCAGACACAGTTGCCTGAACAGTTCATGTCTCGTCAACTCTACGACCGCGCGTCGTTTCCACGAAAAAAGCGGCACAGGTCACACCACTGCGATTACGGGCCCCGGGAACCGAAAGTCCGTGCCGCGCGACTACTCATATGACGTCCCGACGCCGGACTTACAGCCCGTATCGCCCTTCAGCCCAAAGAAACGAGTTCTCCGCGATGACTGCCACCACACCACCCGAAGCGCCGCAGCCCACACCACCGAGACCGGAGCAGCGTTCGGGCCCGACCGCAGTGCCCAATGGGGCGTGGAACCGCTGGCGACCGCTCCTGCTGCGGTGGCATTTCTACGCCGGACTGCTGGTCGGTCCATTTCTGCTGATCGCAGCCGTGACGGGGCTGCTGTACTCGCTCGTCCCGCAGATCGACCGAGCGGTCTACAGCCACGAGTTGACCGTCGACTCCGTCGGCGACCAGCGACTGCCGTTGAGCGAACAGGTCGCGGCGGCACGCGCCGCACATCCCGAGGGGACGGTGAGCTCGATCCGTCCGGCGGAGTCGCCACAGGACACCACCCGGGTGGTGCTCGCCGTCGACGACGTTCCCGAGGACTATGGCCGCACTGTCTTCGTCGACCCGTACACCGGTGAGGTCCGCGGCGCGCTCACCACATTTGGGCAGTGGATGCCCGTGCGTGCCTGGTTCGACGCATTCCACCGCAACCTCCACCTCGGTGCGTTCGGCCGCAACTACAGCGAGTTGGCGGCGAGCTGGTTGTGGTTCGTCTCGTTGGCGGGGCTGGTGCTGTGGGTCGGTCACCGCAGACGCACCCGCAAGACCCGCCGCCTCCTCGTGCCTGACACCAAGGCCCCGAAACGGCAGCGCATGTTGAGCTGGCACGGCGCGATCGGAATCTGGCTCGTGATCGGTCTGCTCGCCTTGTCCGCGTCAGGTCTGAGCTGGTCACGCTGGACCGGGGCCAACATCGCCGATCTACGGAGCGCGATGTCGTGGACAACACCGTCCCCGTCGACCGCCTTGACCGAAGAACCTGCAGCGCAGAGTGGTGAGCACGACCACGGAACGACCGGTGCGGAAACAACCGGCGAGGCCGACCTGACCGACATCGACGGGGTCTACGCGGCAGCGACAAGTGCCGGGCTGGGCGGCCCATTGGTGATCACCCCGGCGTCGGACCCGGAGTCGGCCTGGTTGGTCGGTGAGAACAAGCGCAACTTCCCGGAGAGCTATGACTCAGTGGCCGTCGACCCGACGACCGACCAGATCGTCGACCGCGTGGATTACGCCGACTGGCCCTTCATGGCCAAAGCCACCTCTGCCTTCATCGGCCTACATATGGGCATCTACTTCGGGCTGATCAACCAGATCGCGCTGGCCGCGCTGGCGATCGGGCTGATCACCGTCATCATTCTCGGCTACGTGATGTGGTGGCGGCGGCGTCCGACGCGCTCGCATCGGGCTCTGGCCACTCCGCCTCGTCGCGGCGCGCTCGGCGAGCTCAAACCGGCCGAGGCAGTCGCCGTCGTCGCGGTGGTCGCCGTCGTCAGCTGGTACGTGCCCTTATTCGGACTGCCATTGGCGCTGTTCATCGCGGTCGACGCGGCCATCGGCGCACTGCGCAACCGCCGCTCTGCCCAGGCCGACAAGCAGGCGAACAGCGAGCAGGAGGTGCGTGCATGATCGACGATCTCTTGTTGCGGTGGGTGGTCACCGTCCTGTTCGGACTGTCGATCGCACAGTTCTCATACTCACTCGTTGCCCACCGCATGCGATGGACGGGTGTGGTCGGGCACCTGCTGCACATTGTGATGGCGCTCGCCATGGTCGTGATGGCATGGCCCTTCAGCATGGAGTGGCCGACAACTGGACCGATGATCTTCTTCGGGGCCGCCGCAGTGTGGTTTGTGGTGGCGGCCGCGGCCTTCGCGACCCAGGAACCCGAACGCGTCGCCCACGGTTATCACGCTGCGATGATGGCCGCGATGGCCTGGATGTACGCCGCGATGAATGGCGATATCCTGCCCGGCGCCGACTCGGGCGGTAGCCATGACATGCACACCATGGCGCTGGCGATGTCCGAGATGAACGTGGCGCACAGTCATTCTCCCGACATGGGTGACATGGACATGCACGCCGGTCTCCCGGGCTACGCCACCGCGATCAACTGGGTGTTGGGCATCGTGTTCCTGGTTGCGGCCCTGGGCTGGCTGTACCTCTATTTCAGCCGCAGACGCATCGCCGGCGACCCGCAGGAACGTGCGTCGGCCCTGCTCACGCACACCGGCGAATTGTCGCAGGTGTTCATGGCCGCCGGCATGTCGATCATGTTCTTCGTCATGGTGTGACCACGGCTGCCGGGTGATGGGGCAGCAGGTTCAGACCGCCCGATGATTGGGAGACGGACCCGACGACCACCGATCGAGGTCGAAACCGTCCGAGCGGCTACCCGGTGTCCGGGGCAAACTGCCCCAGGCCGCAAAGCCGAGGCCGACGACGACCGGTAGGTGCGAGAGCATTCGAGCGAGTGTCACCTGACCCGCGATCGCGTCGTGGATCACGTACCCGGCCAGCACCACGGTGAAGACGCTCAGCACCACGAGCAGTCCGGGCAGGGCACGTTGCCACCAGGCGGCGACCACCATGCACACCCCGAGCGCCAGCGCCCAGGCGGTCGTCTCGTTCACCAGATGTGTCGACTCCGGATGTCCACCATGGGTCATGCCGAAGTCGGCTCCGGTCATCTGCACCATTGCGATGACGATCTGGGCTGCTCCGGCAAGTGTGAGTCCGATGCGGACGATGTTGCGTCGCACTCCCAGGTGCACTGCGGCGAAGCTCGTCGCAGATGGTGGGGCGACCTCGTCGAGAACTGCAGATGACAGGTCGGGGACCTCGGAGCGACCCAATTCGGAGAGCACTCCGGACTGGCGAGTCGCCATCGCCAACCAGTCCCGGCAGGACGGACATTCTGCGAGGTGTTCGTCGACGCGGGCCGACGGAACTCCCTCGTACTCACCGTCGATTCGCGCGGACAATGCCTCGCGTGCCACCTCACACTGCACATCACCATGATGACCCATTCACCCGACAGCACCCCAATTCGTCGGTTTGGCTCGGCCTGCGCGACGGCACGCGTCGACCCGTGGCGCCCAGCGGTTGGGGGTTCAGCGCTCTAGAGCACGCGAACGAGGCCGGCCACCCATGGCACCGAGAGCACTGCGAGCACCGCGACGTTGAGCCAGAGATGATCGCGCAGGATCGCCACGAACTCTCGGACCTGCGCGTTCGGGACGAAGTAGGCCGCGGTGTGGGCGCCGGTACTGTATCCATCGATCCCCGCCGACCGCATGAGGGTCGCGGCCCGGAAGGCGTGGTAGTCGCTGGTGACCACTGCCGCCCGGCCCGTGATGCCGGTCTCGTCGAGCAATCGTTTCGTGTAGGCGAGATTTTCGGCGGTGTCGGTGGAGGCGTCCTCGATGCGGATGCGCCGATCGTCGACACCGTGTTCGACGAGATAGCGCGACATTGCCGACGCCTCGGATTCCATCTCGTCACCGCCACGTCCACCCGAGCACACCAGGATCGGGTCGCGGCGTGCGCGGATCGCGTTGTCCAGCAGTTCATGTCCGCGGTCGAGGCGACTGGCGAGCAGCGGGCTGACCCGGTTTCCGCCGAGCAGACCGGCGCCCAGCACGATGATCGCGTCGACCGATTCGGTACGAGCTTTTCGGCGGCCGTGTTGCGCGTAGAGCAGTGACCAACCGAGGAAGGCGACGAACACGAATCCGAGGTAACCCGCAGGCAGGCCCACCGCCAGTAAGACGAGCAGAAAACTATTGGAGGCCGCCGAGTCGAACCAACCGATCACCACGCCGAGAAACACCCCGATCGCGTAGCCGAACAACAAGATCCCGAGCAGCGTCGACAGCAACGTCGCCGGGCGCGCACCTTCTTTTCGGGCCAGGTCGAACCCGTTGACGATCAGGTAGATACCCAGGGCGATGATGGCGAGCAGGCCGCAGGCACCCATCGCCAGCAACACCCAGGCCTCGGTGACTTCGTTTCCGGTCGCCGTCAAGGCCAGGAACACAGTGATCATTACGAGCAGGGCGCCCGCGGCGGTCAAGTAGATTCCCGGTTTCAGACGACGGGGATCTCGCCAGGCACTCAGCACCCCGCTCAGCACGACCAGGGCCAGCAGCGCAGCGACCAGGAACATGCCCCAATCCTGACAGGCGGGCGCTCGCGGCGACGTCAGGTGTGCATCGGCGCCCAGCGCCGTGCAGCGAGAGAGCACCTCGAGGGGCGACTGATTCGCTTCCGCCGATCCGGATGCAGTGACAACGCAGCGGTCAGCGCGGGTAGGTGACGATGATCTGACCGGTGCGGGCGTTGCGCCAGGTGATGGTGCGGTCGGTGTGCATGGTCGGTATCCACGGCCCGTCATGTTTGCGGTCGTGGTCGGGGCGGCACAGGGGTGCGAGATTGAAGGCCACGGTCCAGCCGCCGGCCAACGGGTCGGCATGGCAGAACTTGAGCAGGTGGTCGAGTTCGCACTCCTCGGACGGTCTGCCGCAGTAGGGATAACGGCAGCGCCGGTCGAGTTGGATGATCTCGGCCCGCAACGCGGCTGACGGCTTGTAGGTCAGTGCCCCGGGTGGTGGGGTGGCGAAACCGCCGTGGCCGGTGGGGTCGATGGGTGGGGCCGGTGTGCGGTTGCCGAAGATGATCAACCCGCTGGCGGTGCGGGTTTCACTGGGGCGGGCGGTGACGGTGGTGGCGTGTGGTGCGATCCGCGCGGCGTGGGCGGGATCGATGGCGCCGTAACCCATCAGGCGGGTCGGGTCGAGACCGGTGGGGTCGTGGAGCAGGGTCAGGCCGGGGAGGACAAGGTCGGAATCGGAATCGGAATCGGTGTCGGAGTCGGTGTCGGAGTCGGTGTGAGCATCGGCCACGGCGGCGTCGTGCTCGGCAGGTGGTGCGGCGATGAAGTCTCGTCGAGGTTCCGGGGAGGGCGCGGCATCCTGAGTGATGTCAACGGCATTGGTTCCGGTGCCGGATTGGCTACTCTCGCCGTTGTCGTCGATGTTCGAGTCGCTGTCGCTGTCGACGGCAGTGTCGTCGTCGAGGTCGGCGAGGGTGATCGGCTGTTCTTCTGCCGCGTCAGGCCCACCCACCACGGGTTCGACGGTGGTCTCGACGGATGGAGCGGTGTCGGCCGTGGTGCTGTCAACCGACCAGTCATGGATACTGCTGTCACCGGCACTCGGGGTGGGTGTTCTCGCGGGTGTTGGATTGTTGGTGCGGGTCTGGCGGGCGGGGCAGGTGTCGTCGCCGCAGTGGCAGCGCAGCTTCGCGCCGGGAGCCTTGATGATCTCGGCGAACGCGGCGACGCGTTGGGCTTTGATGCTGCGCCCATCACGACGACACACCCGTCGGCTGATCAAGGCGCTGATGCGGTCGCGCAGGTG